>NZ_JBEYVJ010000693.1:0-2463 GCF_040643935.1 Kitasatospora sp. NPDC047058
CCGCCCAGCGCACTGCCGGTGCAGGAAGGTTGGCTCTCACCGCAGCGGCGAGCTCCTCAGGTGCGGCGTCGTATTCCACCTGGACGTTCATGTTCGTTCGTTCCTTTGTTCGCGACGGCACATCATGGTCGGGGCACGGCACCCGGCACAAGCGCGATCCGCCGGCCCCGGACGGGCCGCCTACGGCCAGGTGCCACAAGGCCCGCCAGAAGAAGGCCGAGCAGGCCCGCCGCGGGCTGATGCAGGCCCTGGCCTGAGCCGGCTGCGGGCCGGGTCCCGAAGGAGGAAAGCAACCGGGTGTACCGGCCGCCGCGATCAGCGTCGGGCTTGCCTGGCTTCTTGCGCTGCTCGTCCTTCTCCAGTTCCTGACCGCGCGGATCCTCGGCGTGATCCCGCCCAAGTCCCTAGGCGACGCGGAGCTGCTGCTCGTCCTGGCCAAGATCGCCGAGGCCCAGGTCACCGCCGACCAGCTGGTCCACACCGACCCGATGCCCGTGCCCGCCTCTGCGTCCCTGGAGTTGCTGTGACCCTCACCTCCACCGGGCTTCCTCTCGCCGCACGGCCCCTCCAGGGCCGCACCGCCCTGGTCACGGGCGCGGCGACCGGAACCGGAGCCGCCACCCCCCCGCGCGCTCGCGGCGGCTGGCGCCTCCGTCGCCATCGCCCACCTCGACCAGATCGACCACCTCGACCAGATCGACCAGATCGACCAGGTCGGCGAGATCCTCGACGCTGTCCGCCGGAGCGGCTCCAACGGCACCGAAATCAGCGCCGACCTCACCGCGCCGGACGCCGCCGCCATGATGGCCAGCCAGATCCGCAACGAGCTCGGACCGGTGGACATCCTCGTCAACAACGCCGGCGCCTACCCGAGGACCCCGTGGGCGGACACCGACGAGCAGGCCTGGGCCAAGGCGCTCGACATCAACCTGACCGCGCACTACCGCACCTGCCGGGCCTTCACCCCCGCCATGACCGAGCGCGGCTGGGGCCGGATCATCGACGTCTCCTCCGTCAACGCCCGCCTCGGTCGCCCCGGACTGACCGCCTACAGCACCGCCAAGGCCGGAGTCCTCGGCCTCACCCCGTCGCTGGCCAGGGAACTTGGCCCACACGGCATCACCGTGAACACTGTCCTTTCGGGGGCGATCCAGGTCGACTCCGAGAACGACCTGCCCGCCCACCATCGCGCCCGGCCCGAGGACCAGATCGCCCGGCAGTGCGTTCCCCGCCGGGGCCAGCCCGAGGACATCGCCGCCGCCATCGCCTTCCTCGCCGGTCCCAGCGCATCGTTCATCACCGCACAGTCATTGACCATCGACGGCGGCTGGATGCCCCACTGAACCACCACAACCACCAGGGAGAAGCCCTCATGAAGGAACGCGTCCGCGCCGTCCTCCTCACCACCGCCGGCACGATGCTCGTCATCAACCGCATCCGCCCCGGCATCCCCGCCTATCAGGTCCTCGTCGGCGGCGGCGTCGAGCCCGAGGACACCGGCCTGGAAGGCGCCCTGCTGCGGGAGATCCACGAGGAGATCGCTGGTACGGCCACCGATCTGCTCCCCTTCCACGAGTTCAAGAACGACAAGGGCGAGACCGAGCACTTCTACACCGCCCGGATCGTCAAGTGGAACTTCACCGATCGCACTGGGCCCGAGTTCCAGCGTGACGACCGCGGCGAGTACCTGCTCGAGGAGGTCCCGCTTACCGCCGAGGCCATCGAGGCCCTGAACCTGATGCCGCCCCAGGTCAAGATCGCATTGCTCGACGCGATCCGTGCAGGCAGCCTCGCCGCCCCCGTGGCGTAGCGCGGTATGGCCTACTCGCCGTGATGCCGGCACCGGTCCGCCTCTTCGGTCCGGTGCCGGACACCAGCCACCAGAACGCGGTTGGTGCCCGCGCTACTGGCTGGCGATCAGCCGGTGAAGCCCGTCCGGACGGAAGAGCACCGGGCGGTGGTCAAGCTCGGCGACCGGCGCGGTGGCGAATCCACCGCCGGGGACCGACACGGCAGTGAGCGCGAGCAGCCGCAACAGGTCGCACGCTGCGCCGGTCGCGTCCTGTTCAGCGGCTGCCGAATCCAGGCCCAACAGCATCGCGCGCAGCCCGGCCCACAGGCCGCCGGACACGTAGGCGATCGGGGCGTTGCCGAGCGCCGGGTGCGGCAGCGGGTCCGGGTACGGAAGCCATCCGCCGACCTGAACGGACGAGCGGACCGGAGTGGCGAGGGCGGGCGCATCGAGCATGATCGGGAAGCTACCTTCTGCCACCGACACCTCTGCGCACACGACCGGGCGACACCCGGACAGATCGGCTGAGAACGCGACCGCCCGACCACTACGATCCGCGTCGTGACGACCTCCCAGCCGGGCTCCTGTGACCTGCGTGAGGTCGTGAACGCGCTGCTGTACCAGAACCGGACGGGCTGTCAGTGGCGGCTCCTGCCGCACGACTTCCCGGC
>NZ_JBEYVJ010000694.1:0-2443 GCF_040643935.1 Kitasatospora sp. NPDC047058
GCCGCCTCGGTCAGGACCCGGTCCCTGGCGGGCGCCGCGAGTCCGGGATAGCAGGTGCCCAGCAGCAGGGCCGCGTCGGTCCGGGGCAGGGCCTGCACGTCGACCGCTTCGGCCGCCCAGGCCTGGGTGGCCGGCCCGTCCGGTCGGGTGGCGCCGACGACCACCACCGGCAGCCCGGCACTGCGCCGGTGGAGGAAGGCGAAGACGGTCGCGCTCGACGAGTCGATCCAGTGCAGGTCGTCCAGGAGCAGCAGCACGGGCGCGGTCCGCACCGCCTCCTCCAGCAGCACCAGTGCGGCGGCGCCGACGGCGAAGCCGCTCGGGCTCCCGGAGCGGACGCCGAGCGCGCTCTCCAGGGCCTCCCGCTGGTGCGCGGACAGGGCGTCGGACCGCTGGAGCAAGGACCAGAACGCCTGGTGGAGGGCGCCGAACGCGAGGTCCGTCTCCGCCTCGGCGCCGACCGCACGCAGGACGGTGAACCCGCGCTCGCGGGCCGCCCGTTCCACCCAGGCCAGCAGCGTGCTCTTGCCGACGCCGGCGTCGCCGCGCAGCAGTACCGTCGACCCGCTCGCGCCGTCCACGGCCTGCACCAGCGCCGCGGTCAGCAGCTCCGTCTCCCGCTGCCGCCCGACCAGGACGGGCGTCCGCCTGTCCTCCACCACTCCTCGTCCCCCTCGGGTCAACTCGCCCGATCCCCGGGCACCCAAAGGTTACCGCCCGCCCGAACCCGCAGGTCACAGGCCAGGTGGGACGCCCGCGCCCGGATGGGGCGGGGGTGGTGGCCGCCCCTGCCGCCGGGACCGCCACCGCCGGACCGGCCGCGGGAGCGGCGGCTGGTCCGGCGGCTGGTCCGACGGTTGATTCGCCGTCAGTTCACCGTGGCGTCACGGTCGCTTCGGGGGGCAGTAGTCCGAAGCCCTGACGGGCTCAGTCGGCGAGGAATTCCACGAGGTCCTTGGTGAACTCCGCCTCGAAGGTGCCGACCAGCCCGTGCGGCGCGCCCGGGTACACCTTGAGCGTGCCCTGGGAAAGCAGGGCGGCGGTCTTGAGGGCGGAGGCGGCGATCGGCACGATCTGGTCGTCCTCGCCGTGGGCGACCAGCACCGGGATGTCGATCTTCTTCAGGTCCTCGGTGAAGTCGGTCTCCGAGAACGCCGCGATGCAGTCCAGGGCCGGCTTCAGCCCGGCCTGCATGCCCTGCAGCCAGAACTCGCGGCGCTTGCCGTCCGAGACGACGGCCCCGGGGCGGTTGAAGCCGTAGAACGCCTCGCTGAGGTCGTAGTAGAACTGCGAGCGGTCGGCCCGCACCCCGGCCCGGATGCCGTCGAACGCCTCGATCGGGGTGCCCTCCGGGTTGGCGTCCGTCTTCAGCATCAGCGGCGGAACGGCGCCCAGCAGCACGGCCTTGCGCACCCGGCCGCTTCCGTGCCGCCCGAGGTACCGGGCCACCTCGCCGCCGCCGGTGGAGTGGCCGACCAGCACGGCGTCGGTCAGGTCGAGGTGCTCGATCAGCTCGGCCAGGTCGTCGGCGTACTGGTCCATGTGGTGGCCGTCCCACGTCTGGGTGGAACGACCGTGGCCGCGCCGGTCGTGCGCGATGACCCGGTAGCCGGCCTCGGCGAGGGCCACCGCCTGGGCGTCCCAGGCGTCGGCGTTCAGCGGCCATCCGTGGGAGAGGACGACGGGGCGGCCGGTGCCCCAGTCCTTGTAGAACTTGCGGGAGCCGTCGGCGAGGGTGAGGAAGGGCATGGGAGACCTCTCGTGAGTGTCCGGGCGGGCTGCCCGGACCAACTGGAGTGAACGGCGGTCTTGGCGCGGCATCCTGACGATGCGTCATACGCGGGAGTGCCGGGCGGTGCGACCGCGCTTTTGAACCGTAGCCGTCGGCCCGGGGAACGCGTTGCCCCTGCGTGCAGCGTGTTTGCCCGACAGGGAACTCCCCTGCGCCCGCTGGGTCGTGCGCCTGCCCCTGGTCGGCTGCGGGGTCGGCGATGATACTGGCCGAATGGGGTTCATCATCTTTATGACGCTGCCGGGGCTGGTACTGCTGCTCACCGCGGTCATCCTGGTCGACCAGGTGCTACTACGCGCCGGCCGGGCCGGACTGCTGCCCTGGCGGACCAGCGACCGGCAGGGGCAAGTCTCCGCGACCGGATTCGAGCAGTTGCACGCCACGTTCTCGGGGGGCAAGCAGCACGAGCTCAAGGAACGGCAGTCGGCGCTGATGCTGCGCGACGACGACGAGGAGGGCGCCCCGCCGACCCGCAGCGAGGTGGACCTCGCGCGCGGTGCGGCGGTGATCCGGCTGCCGAAGGCGTCCTGACGTCGCAGCCGGCCGGGAAATGCAAAGAACCCCCGTCCGGTTTCCCGGGCGGGGGTTCTCTGTGAATGATTGTTCGGCGGCGTCCTACTCTCCCACAGGGTCCCCCCTGCAGTACCATCG
>NZ_JBEYVJ010000695.1:0-2427 GCF_040643935.1 Kitasatospora sp. NPDC047058
ACGGCGCTGCCGGAGACACCGGGGATCAAGGGCCGCAGCTGTTCGGCGTCCCGGGCGTTGTCGAGCAGGATGATGTCCGGCCGCCCCCGCCGGCGCACGGTGCCAGGGCACCCCGCCGCGACGTGGTCGGCCGCCGATGGCCCCCTGCCCCCGGCCGGGAGGTACGTCCCCCGGCATGGACTGTCCCCGCCGCCCTGCGGTGCACGCACCCGGGCGCCGCGCGCTGAACCGGTGGAACGGTCAGACACACCCCCCGGGCCCGCCGTCGGACCCCCGTGCCCTGCGGGCAGGCGGGGGAGTCCGTGGACGGGCCCAGGGCTTGTCTAGTGGATGAGCGCGATCCGGCGCCAATCCACCCGAGGGGCCCTACACCTCGGGGGACTCCGCAGCCTCCTGGCGGAGCTTCATGATCTGCTGGTGGACCCGCGTCCCCCGCTCGGGGCTGAAGTCCAGTTGGGAGAGCGCGGTCGGCGCCGCGACCGAGGCCAGCAGGAACCGGTAGAGGTCGCTCACCCGCTCCGGCATGTCGTCCCGGCCGGTCATGATGTCGGACAGCACCTGTACGCCGGTGAACGCACCGACCGTCAGCTTGGCGAGGCTGAGCGTGTCGACGTAGGGCAGCAGTTCGCCGTTGGCCTTGGCCTCTTCGAGCAGTGCGTGGGTGTGCGCGATCCAGCCCTGCATCGGCAGGCGGCGGTCGAAGCCGCCCTGGGCCGGCCCCTGGTCGACGGTCAGTCTGACGCTGCCCCGGACGATCGGGTCTCCGGTGTCCCTCCGGAGCAGGTGGGTCAGCAGCAGCGCCTCGTCCAGGGACTGCTGGAGCTTGAGGTCCCGCTGCGGGACGGTCGGCAGGGCGTCGACCTGCTCGGCCAGCACGCCCTGGGCCAGCTCCTCCTTGGAGCTGAAGTGGAAGTAGAGTGCGCCGCGGGTCACTCCGGAGCGCTTGAGGATCTCGGAGATGGTGGCGGCCTCGTAGCCGAGCTCGTCGAAGACCTCGGCCGCGGCGACGAGGATCGCCCGCTTCGTCCTGACCGCACGTTCCTGCAGCGCCACCGCCCCAACCTCCGGGATTCTCGAAACAATTCGGCATGTTGCCCGGCATCCGCCGTCGCACTCGACTGCGGGTGCAGGCACGAGCCCCGGACCCCGGGGAAGCCGATCCTTTCACAGGCGGCACCAGTCTGTACCACTTTAAAACCGATCGATCGGTATCTCAAGCCTCTCCCGACCTTTACCAAACCCCCGCGTCCCGGCAAGATGTGCCGGGTCCGGTCCAAACCGATTGGTACGTTTGTTGCCCTCGGTCGGGACCTCCCACCCTTTCGTACCCGTCGTTCTACCGAGGGTTCCATGACAACTGCGATACTCCACGACCAGACCCTCGCCGAGGTCACCGGCCTTCCGTCCGGCCGCGACGCGGGCCGGCCCGTCACCGGGGCGGGGGACGAGGGCGGGGCGGTCGGCCGGGAGCTCACCGGCCTGCTGTTCGACCGCGCGGACCGGGAGCGGGTGCACGGCAGCTGGCGCGCCCTGCTCGCTGACGAAACGTTCCACCACCGTAGTGGTCTGACGCCCGGGCAGCGCGTCGGACTCTCCTACGAGCGCCTGCGCGAGGTCAACGCGGTCGCCGGCGATCCCGAGGACCTCGCCCGCGACCCGCGCCGGCTCGCCGCGCTGCACGAGTGGACCGGCGTCATGGACGGCGGCCTGTGCACGCTGGCCAGCATCCACTACAACCTGTTCCTCGGCAGCCTGCTCGACCACGAGCAGGGCCCCGGCGGCCGGGACCTCTCCGAGTACACCGCGATGCACCGCACCGGCACCTTCCTCTGCACCGAGCTGGACCACGGCAACGACGCCTCCGCCCTGGAGACCACGGCCGAGTTCGACCGGGCCACCGGCGGGTTCGTCCTCCACACGCCCACCGACGGGGCGCAGAAGTTCATGCCCAACACCAGCCTCGCCGGCGGCCCCAAGAGCGCCGTGGTCGCCGCCCGGCTGCTGGTCGACGGCACCGACCGGGGCATCTTCCTCTTCCTCACGCCCCTGAGCGACGACGACGGCCACCTGCCCGGCGTGCACGTGCGCCCCCTGCCCTACCGCACCGGTACGGCCGTCGACCACTGCCTCACCGCCTTCGACCACGTCCGCCTGCCCCGCGAGGCCATGCTCCAGGCCGACCACGGCCGCGTCGCGCCCGACGGCACCTTCACCAGCAGCGTCGGCAGCCGCCGCAAGCGCTTCCTGGAGTCCATCGACCGCGTCACCACCGGCAAGCTCTGCATGAGCGGCGGCACCCTCGGCATGGCCCGCGCCGCCCTGGTCTTCGCGGCAAATCCCCCCAACAGGCCTACTCTTGTTGAGATGAACCGTCCTGACTCCGACCAGCCGGCCGTCACGCTCACCGCCGCCCGCCCCGCCGCCGAC
>NZ_JBEYVJ010000696.1:0-2419 GCF_040643935.1 Kitasatospora sp. NPDC047058
GCTGCCGTCCGGCCAGCTCCTCGGCCCCGGCGCGGGCGTGCTGGGCCGCGCGGTGCCCGGCCTCGGCGCCGGCCAGCGCGGCGTCGGCCACGGCCAGCTGCTCGGCGGCCCCGCTGCGCAGGATCGCCGCCCAGCCCAGCACGCCGGCGGTGAGCCCGGCGGCGGCGTGGGCCGGCTCGTCCTCGGCCGGCACCCAGCCCTCGGCCGGTTCGGCCTGCGGCCCTGCCGCCTGCTCGGCCTTGCTGGCCAAGTCCCGCAGGCGGCGCCGCCCGGCCTGGACGGCGGCCTCCTGCACCCGGCGCTGCTCGGCCAGCCAGGACTCGACGTGCTGGAACCGCTCGGTGTCGAACAGCCGCCGCAGCAGCTTGCCGCGCTCCTCCGAGTCGCCCCGGAGGAAGCGCGCGAAGTCGCCCTGCGGCAGCAGCACCACCTGGCAGAACTGGTCCCGGCTCATCCCGACCAGCCGGTGGATCTCCTCCCCGGCCTCCTGGTGCGACTTGCTGACCGCCCGCCAGCCGGGGGCCCCGTCGCCCGCGTCGGCCGCCCACTCGCGCAGCAGCGTCTGCGCCCGCTCGACGGTCGTCCCCTTGCCGACCTTCTTCGGCCGGAGCTGCTCCGGGAGCCGGGTGACCTGCAGCCGCCGCCCGCCGAGCGTCAGCTCCAGCCGGACCTCGGTCAGCCGCGCCGGGTCGGCGTGGTCGCTGCGCAGCCGGTTGGCCCGGCGGGTGCCGGGCACCTCGCCGTAGAGGGCGTAGCAGACCGCGTCCAGCACGCTGCTCTTGCCGGCGCCGGTCGCCCCGCGCAGGAGGAACAGGCCGCCGGCGGCGAGCGCGTCGAAGTCCACCGTCTCGGTGCCGGCGAACGGGCCGAAGGCGGTGACGGTGAGCCGGTGGAGCCTCATCGGGGCAGCTCCGCCTTCCGGTCGCCGGTCGCGCGGACCGTCTCGAAGCCCTCGCGCAGCCAGCCCAGCTCGTCCGGGTCCGGCTCGGCGCCGGGGCGGACGTGCCGCAGGAAGCCCTCGGCGATCTCCAGGTCGGCCCGCCCGCTCACCCGCGCCGCGTACGAGGGGGAGGGGGCCGCCCCGGTCTCCTCGGGGTCGAACAACAGCTGCAGGGTGTGCGGGAAGCGGCGGCGCAGCCGCTCCATCGGCTCGGTGGGGCGGACCGGGTCGGTGAGGGTGGCCTGCACCCAGGACTGCTCGTGCGCGGCGTACTCCCCGCCGGTGAGCAGCTCCTCGATCCGGCCGCGCAGGCAGGCCAGCGGGCGCGGCTGCGGGCAGTCGACCCGCGCGGCGGTGACCGAGCCGTCCGCGGCCAGGTCGACCAGCCACATGGTCTTGCGCTGGCGGGCCTCGGAGAAGGAGTAGGCGAGCGGGGAGCCGCTGTAGCGCAGGTGCGGGGCGAGCGTCTGGCAGCCGTGCAGGTGGCCGAGCGCGGCGTAGTGCACGCCGTCGAAGACGGACGCGGGCACCGAGGCGACGCCGCCGACCGCGATGTCCCGCTCGCTGTCGCTGGGCGCGCCGCCGGTGACGAAGGCGTGCGCCAGCACCACCGCGCGGGTGCCCCCGGGGCGGCCGGCGAGGTCGGCGCGGACGGCGTCCATCGCGGCGCCGAGCACCGCGGCGTGGCCGCCGCGCTCCAGCCCGAAGTGCTCGCGCACCAGCGTCGGCTCCAGGTACGGCAGCCCGTAGACCGCGACCGGGCCGTGCCCGTCGGCCAGCAGGACGGGCTCCGCGCACTCGCCCGGGTCGGTGCGCAGGTGGACGCCGGCCCGGCCGATCAGGCCGGCGCCGACACCCAGGCGGCGGGCCGAGTCGTGGTTGCCGCTGATGAACACCGTGGGCACGCCCAGGCCGGCCAGCCGGTGCAGCACGTCGTCGAACAGGGCGACCGCCTCCAGGCCCGGCAGCGCGCGGTCGTACACGTCGCCGGCGACCAGCACGGCGTCCACGCCCTCGGCCCGGACCACTGCCACGAGGTGGTCCAGGAAGGCGCGTTGGGCGTCGTGCAGGCTCTCCCGGTGGAAGGAGCGCCCGAGATGCCAGTCGGAGGTATGCAGCAGTCGCATGGTCCCCGACCCTAACGTCCGGCACTGACAACCCGGCCCGCCCGGCAGGCCCAGGGGTCCCGCGGAGGCCCCCGGCTGTCGCTCTCGGTGCATTGTCAGTGACGGTGTGTAGGGTCGCGGTCGCCGGTGCAGCCCCCGTGGCCGGGGGTCGTGCACCGGTGCGGCCGAGTGCGTCATCACGATCCCCTGGGAGGAACCATGTCCGTGCAGTACCAGCTCTTCGGCACCGCCGCGCCCGCGCTGCGACGGCTGCGGTCCGGGGCGGGCGTCCCGGCCCGGGCGGGTGCGCGCGCCGCTGCGGCTCCGGGCGGGCGCCGGGCTCCGGCGCTGCCCGGGCGGCCGTCCGGGAGCC
>NZ_JBEYVJ010000697.1:0-2412 GCF_040643935.1 Kitasatospora sp. NPDC047058
GCCGTCCCCCGGGGCTCGGCCCCGCCGGCCGGGGCGGCCCGGGTGCCGGCCACCGGTCACGTGGTGTCCCTGGCACCACCCCGAAGACGGATGTGTACACCATCGATCGGCCCGCCCCGCCCGTCGATGATCAGAAGCATGAACGTCACCACTCCTGCCCCGTCCGCCCCGGTCCGGACGCGCCGGCGGCGGCCGTCGCTGGCCGGCCTGGCGGCCGTGCTGATGGCCGCCGTCGCCCTGCCCGCCACCGCCGGAGCCGGAACGGCCTCGGCCGCGACTGCCGTCCCCGCCCGCTACGCCCAGCAGCAACTCGCCTGGCAGCCCTGTGCCGGGGCGCCCTCGCTGGAGTGCGCCACGATGGCCGTCCCGCGCGACTGGCACCACCCGGCCGCCGGCCCGGACCTCGGCATCGCGGTCTCCCGGCACCGCGCGACCGACCCGGCGCAGCGGCGCGGCACCCTGCTGATGGCCGCGGGCGGCCCCGGCGGCAAGGGCCTGCTGCGGCCGGCCGACTTCGTCCGCGACGCACCGGCCGTCGGCGCCGCGTACGACGTGGTCGGCTTCGACCAGCGCGGGGTGGGCCGCAGCACCGCGGCCGTCTGCGAGACGCCCGAGGAGGTCCAGGCCTTCTTCGCCGGGGACTTCCGCGACGACTCACCCACCGCCCGGGCGCGCGTCATCGCCGACTCCCGCAAGCTGGCGGCCGACTGCGAGCAGCGCAGCGGCGGGCTGCTGCCCTACCTGACCACCGAGCAGACCGTCCGTGACCTCGATCTCTTCCGCGCGCTGCTCGGCGAACGGAGGATCAGCTACTACGGCCCGTCCTACGCCACCATGATCGGGGCGTACTACGCCTCGCTGTTCCCGCAGCGGGTCGAGCGGATGGTGCTGGACAGCAACGTCGGCTTCGACGGCAGCTGGGAGCGGTTCCAGCTCGGCCAGCCGATGAGCTTTCAGCGCCGCTTCGAGGAGGACTTCCTGCCCTGGCTCGCCGCGCGCGACAGCACCTACCACTACGGCTCCACCGTGGCCGAGGCCAAGGCCCGCTGGGAGCAGCGGCGCGCCGCCCTGCACGACCAGCCGCTCGTCGACGGCGCGTTGACCGTCGGCCCCAACCAGCTGGACAACGGCACGATCAAGGCCCTCTACCGGGAGCGGGACGGCTTCCCGGCGCTGGCCGCCGCGCTGGCCGCGCTGGAGGACTGGCCGGGCGCCGACCCCACCGCCCGCGGCACCGCGCAGCTGGTCTTCGGCCAGTACCTCGACGCCGACTTCCTCGCCGAGTTCTTCGCCGTGACGTGCAACGACACCCCGTGGACGCGCGACCTGTCCGTCTGGGCCGCCCGGGGTGCCGAGAACACCGCCCGGTACCCGCTGGTGGGCGCCCGGACGCTGGCCTTCGCCGCCGTGTGCGCCACCTGGCCGGCCCCGGCCGCGCCCAAGGTCCGGGTCACCGGGGCCGGACTGCCGCCCACGCTGATGCTCAACTCGGTGCACGACCCGGCCACCTACTACGAGGCCGCCCTGTCCGCCCACCGCGCGCTGCGCGGCTCCCGCCTGGTCACGGTCACCGGCAACGGCGACCACGGCCAGTACCCCGGGCCGGACGGCTGCGCCCGGGACGCGGTCGAGTCCTACCTCCTGGCCGGGCGGGTGCCCGAGCACGACGTCACCTGCCCCTCCCCGCAGACGGGTTGATCCCGGAGTCCGGGCGGCGGACAGCGGCGCGGCCGCCGGGGGGCATCCGGCGGCCACGGGCGGAGTTCGCGAGCGGTTCGGTCAGGAGTGGTTCGTCAGCGGCGGCTCCTCAGGGGCGGTCCCGGACGGTCCGGCCGGTCCTCGGGGACCTCACGGACGGTCGAGCGTGATGGAGTTGACCGGACCCAGGTCGGCCCAGACGCCGTTCTGGGCGGGCATGTCGTAGTTGCAGTCGGTGCCGTTGTATCCGAGGCACAGGTGGGCGTGGGCGCCGCCGGACTGGTTGTTGAGCACCCAGTGCCAGCCGTGCTTGTTCTGCAGGTTGTGGGCGCCGTAGCTCCAGAACACGTCGGTCGGCGGGGTGGAGGTGGGCGCGCCCTCACCGTAGATGCAGACCGCCCCGTACGGGCAGCCGTCCCAGGAGCCGTCGGCGGCCTGCGCGCCGGTGGTGCCGAGGGTGGTCACGGCGGCGGCCGCGAGGGCGAACGCGGCGGCGGCGTGGAGGATCTTGCGCATGGTGGATCTCCCTCTGATGTGGCTGGTCTGGCCAGTGGTCAGCAGCGTAGGAGGGGTCCGGCGGCAACGGTCCCTGACAGCTGACAGGGTGCCGGTCACGGCAGCGGCGCGGCCGCCGCCGTGACCGGCTCCCCTTCTGCGTGGGCCGCGTCGTCCACGCGGCGCCCGTGCCGGGCCCCGCCCCCTCGGGGGAGGGCG
>NZ_JBEYVJ010000698.1:0-2405 GCF_040643935.1 Kitasatospora sp. NPDC047058
GGCCGGTCGAGCAGCAGCTCGGCCGGCCCCACGGAAGGAAGCCGATGTGCCCTGGCCGCGGCCGCGCGCGGGCACCGGCTGCGGGCGGTGGCGGGCGCGAGTCTCGACGAGCCCCTGGTGGTCAGCGTCAGGCTGGAGGAGACCGCCCCGGGGGACCCGCTCCATGCCCTGGCCGGGCCGGAGAAGGCCGTCGTCTACGGCTGCCCGGAGGCGGGGGACATCACCGTGAGCGGCGGCCGCTCGAGCCCGGTCGGTGCGGCGCTCGCGATGCTGAAGGACACCCTGGACGTGACGACGGCCGGCCGCTTCGGCTTCGGCTGAGGGTCGCGCGGCGTCACAGCGTCGCAGCGTCACAGCGTCGTGGTGCCCGGGAGGCTCAGGCCGGACCGGCGGTGCCGGTGACCACCACGTCCACGGCGTGCCGGCGGTGCGCGGCGAAGAGGTCCAGGGCCAGGCCGGTGTCCCGGGCCTCCAGCGCCGCGACCAGCTCGCGGTGCTCCGCCGGGATGCGGGCGAGGTACCCCTCGCTGCTGCGGCCGATCCGGGTCAGCAGGAACAGGTGCACCTGGCACCGCACGCCCTCCCACGCCTCCGCCAGCCGCCGGTGGCGGGCGGCCGCGAAGACGGCGTCGTGGAAGGCGATGTCGAGGCGCACCAGCGTGTGCTCGTCGGTGGCGCGCTCCATCCGGTCGGCGGCCCTGCGGACGGCGGCGAGGTCCTCGTCGGAGGCGAGGTCGACGACGCGCCGCACGGCCAGGTCCTCCAGTGCGCCGCGCAGGCTGTCGAGTTCGGCGACGTCCTCGGGGGAGAGCGTCGTCACGGTGGTGCCGCGGTGCCACTCGCAGTGGACGAGGCCCTCGTGCTCCAGCAGCCGCAGTGCCTCGCGCACCGGCCCGCGGCTCACCTGCAGCGCGGCGGCCAGCTCCACCTCGCGCAGCGGCGACCCGGGCGGGTAGGTGCCGTCGAAGACGGCCTCCCGGACGCGGTCCGCCACCTCGTCGGCCAGGCCCCGGCGGCGCGCCGGGGACACGGTGCCGAAGTCGCCCATGACCGTCCCCTCTCTCCCTCTCTCGATGTTCGGATGTTAACATTCCACCCGCTCTGGCTTGATGTTGACATTGCGACAACGGGAGTGCCGATGTCCCTGCCCGAAACCCCCCGCCCGCGGTTCCACCTGGCCGTGCCGGTCGACGACCTGGCCGCCGCCCGCCACTTCTACGGCGAGGTGCTCGGCCTGCCCCAGGGCCGCAGCGCCGACACCTGGGTGGACTGGAACCTCCACGGCCACCAGTTCGTCACCCACCTCGCCCCGGACGGCCGGACGCCCCGCGTCCACAACCCCGTCGACGGGCACGACGTCCCGGTGCCGCACTTCGGCCTGATCCTCGCCATCGCCGACTTCCACCGCCTCGCCGACCGGCTGCGCGCCGCCGGCACCCCGTTCGTCATCGAGCCCTACATCCGCTTCGCGGGCGAGACCGGCGAGCAGTGGACGATGTTCCTGCTCGACCCGGCCGGCAACGCCCTGGAGTTCAAGGCTTTCGCCGACGACTCCCAGGTCTTCGCCGCCTGACGACCCGCCGTCGCGCCCCCGGCCGGCCGCCGGCTGTTCGGACGTCCGCGGTTCAGGCGTCCGCGGTTGAGGCGTCCGCCGGCAGGTG
Source organism: Kitasatospora sp. NPDC047058 (assembly GCF_040643935.1). Lineage (NCBI taxonomy): Bacteria > Bacillati > Actinomycetota > Actinomycetes > Kitasatosporales > Streptomycetaceae > Kitasatospora > Kitasatospora sp. NPDC047058. The sequence continues at coordinate 1,662 of NZ_JBEYVJ010000698.1, forward strand.
CAGTGCGGCGTCGGCGGGACCCCGGGTGAAGCGGGTGAAGTGCACCTCCAGGCCGCCGCGTTCGGGCGAGCAGCAGAACGGTCCGGCCGTCGCCGCCGCATCGGCGGGCAGCGGCGCCAGCCGGACCAGGCGCCAGGGCCCGTCCTCGCAGCGGGCGCGCACGGTGACGGCGTCCCCGCTCCGGCTCGCGCGGACGGTGACCAGGCGCGCCTGCCAGTCGGGGACCGGCGCGAGGGACCAGTCGGAGACCCCGCGGGTGACCACCGCGCCGAGGTGCGGGACGCCGTCGCTGAACTCGATCCCGGCCTTGATCCAGTTCTCGGCGTCGACGCGGACCATCAACCCGGCCTGGTCGTACAGCGTGTCGAAGTCGGCCCGGAACGTCACCTCGGTGGCGCCGCCCTGCGGGAACGGGGCGAGCAGCGCGTGCCCGTCGTCGCGGACGAAGCCGTACCCGGTGGTCCGCCAGAAGTCGCTGCGTTCGCGGGTGGTGACGAGCAGGCCGGAGCCGTCGGCCTGCTGCTGCGGTTCGTTGAGCCAGTCGCCCTCGTGCCAGGGGACCGTGCGCTGCTCGGACATCTGACAGGCCTTTCTGCAGGTTTCAGAAAGGTCATCCCTATCATCGGCGGACGGCCTGTCCGCCACCCGCCCCGGCCCGCTGTCGGCCGGGCTCTCCATCAACGCGTCCACCGGCCTGATCACCGGCACCGCGACCACCGTCGGCACGTCCAACGTGACGGTCAC
>NZ_JBEYVJ010000699.1:0-2404 GCF_040643935.1 Kitasatospora sp. NPDC047058
GGTGAGCCGGGTAGCGCCGGCTTCCCGGTCCACCTCGGCCAGAGCGTCTGCTGCCCACACACGGTCCGTGTCGTCCAGGGTGTTGTCGTCGGCGAGGTGGGTGAGCCGGGTAGCGCCGGCTTCCCGGTCCACCTCGGCCAGAGCGTCTGCTGCCCACACACGGTCCGTGTCGTCCAGGGTGTTGTCGTCGGCGAAGCGGGCGAGCCGGATGATGCCAGCGTGTCGGTCCACCTTCGTGGCCAGGGCCCAGGCCGCCCGCACGCGGGCGGTGTGATCAAGCCCGGCGTCGTCGGCGAACCGGGTGAGCCGGGTGATGCAGGCCTCCTGGTCCACCTCGGCCAGGGCCCAGGCCGCCTGAACTCGGGCGGTGTCGTTGAGGGTGGTGTCGTTGACGAGCAGGGTGAGCCGGGCGACGGCATCTTCGCGGAGCCTGTCCAGCTTGGTCATGGCCCAGGCTGCCCGCACGCGGGCGGTGTCGTCCAGGATGGCGTCGTCAGCGAGGCAGGTGAGCTGGGTGATGCCAGCCTCCCGGTCCACCTCGACCAGAGCGTCCGCTGCCCACACACGGTCCGTGTCGTCCAGGGTGTTGTCGTCCGCGAGGTGGGTGAGCCTGGTGATCCCGGTTTGCCGGTCCACCTCGGCCAGGGCCCAGGCCGCCTGAACGCGGTCGGTGCCGTCCAGGGTGTTGTCGTCGGCAAAGCGGGTGAGCCTGGTGATCCCGGTTTGCCGCTCCACCTCGGCCAGGGCCCAGGCCGCCTGAACGCGGTCCGTGTCGTCCAGGATGGCGTCGTCAGCGAAGCGGATGAGCTGGGTGATGCCAGCCTCCCGGTCCACCCCGACCAGAGCGTCCGCCGCCGATACGCGGGTAGTGTCATCTAGGGTGGCGTCGTCAGCGAAGCGGTTCAGTTGGGCGGCAGTGGGACCGGCGGGGAAGCTGGTGTGTAGCCTCACTTGGATGACGAGGAACTCGCAGGCACTCCGTCTTCCGTGAGCCGTGAGAGCTTCCACGTGCTGAGCGGTCAATGTGGCGATGTGGTCTTCGGGGATAAGAAGTCCGTCGAGGAGGAAACCTAGGTAGGAGGATTCCGTGGTCGGTGGCTCCCGACGTCCGCTGGTAGCGGGTGGCCAAGGAGGAAACAAGTCGCAGAGTACCTGAAGTCTGGCTTGTTCGTCGCGGGTGGCGTATCGGGCTGCGTGATATTCGAGGAGTGTCTGGTGGAGGAAGTCGAAATCGTCCGCGCGCTGCGTCAGTAGGCCTGTGGGTCGTAGAAGGTCGCCGATGAAGTGGTTCCAGTGGTCTTCCTTGACCTTTTCGGGACGGTTTACGTGGAGGTGCGAGGCCAGCACCTGGATGGCGGGAAGAGCGCCGACGGTGATCCTCTGGTAAGCCAGGTAATCGATGAGCTCCGGGAGGTGGGCACGTACCAGTTGTGCGGCCTGTTCGGCAGCCAGGCTGTCTTTGGGGATTTGATGGCGGTTCTTTAAGGTCTGGATTGCTTTGTCGTGGGCACTAGCGATGTGCTTGTGGGTATTCTGCTCGTAGATCAGTTCGACGAACGATTGGTAGACCCCAGTCCGGCCGCCGGGCAGCGAGCGGGCCGGATTGGCCGCGTAGAGCTGACACAGCATGGAAGCCATCAGCGGAGTACGGGCCAGGCCGCTCAGGCCGGAGCGTTGGAGTTCGGCCGTGAAAGTTCTGGCATGGTGGGGTGGATCGTCTAGATCGCGGAACCATCGCATTGCGTAGTCGTGCAGGTCGTGGGGGGAGAAAGGCTGCAGTTGGAAGTGCGGAACCTGCGGGCCTAGATCGTCGAGTTCACCGGTGGGTAGGGGGCGTGTGGCGACGACAAACCGGTACAGCGTCGGCGAGGTCTCGGCGGTGTCAGCGAGAAGCCGCAGAATGGCACTGCGAGCGTCGGTGTCTGGGACTTCATCCAGGCCATCGACCAGTACCAGCCATGGCACCCCCGCGCGCGGCTGATGGCGGAAGAAGTCCGGTGTCACCTCGTCCAGCAACCCAAACTGCTTCAACTCGCTGGTGCTGGCCCTTGCGAGCGCTGCGGGCAGTGGGTCCGTGCCCGCCAGAGCTACGGCGTTGACCATGAGTGGGATGGTCCTCTGCACCCTGCCGGATAGCCAATGATCGACCGAATTGCTGATGTAGGCGCGCAGCAGAGTGGACTTGCCGATACCGGGTTCGGCGCGGAGGATGCAGATGCCGCAGTCCGTTCGGAAGACCTCGTCTGCGGGCACCGTGGGGTGGCCACTGCCTCTTGGGGGATTGGCCTCGCTCGGACCCGGACGATCGGGGAGAGCAGTTCCTGAGGGAGTGGGGCACGTCAGGTCAGAGGGCCTTGTTCGAGGGCTTCGACGAGTACGTGCGCAGCGAGTCGAAGGCAACAAC
>NZ_JBEYVJ010000700.1:0-2398 GCF_040643935.1 Kitasatospora sp. NPDC047058
GACGACACGACAGGTCACCACTCCCCGAGACCGCCGACCCCATGCCTGAACAGCAGAAACGCAGCACTCAAGCCCGGAAAGACAACAGCCACTTAGCTTGCCCTTGAGCTGGCGCCGGTAGTTGTGGGCCAGCCATAACCCAGCGACGGCCACTGTCATGGTCAGGAGCGTTTGTACCCCGTCGTGCACTGCATTCCCCCGTAGGACTCGGTGTACGTGAAGCGCCGAGGCAGCCTGGTGCTCACGTCGTCACCGCAAGGTCCCTGATGACACGCCAAGCCGCAAGACCCCCATACAGATTCCGCCACAGATCACGACCAACGACGTCGCTGGCGCCGGTCAAACTTCGGTGAGACTCGTCAAACTTCGCTGAGACGGGTCAGCCTCCGCCGGTGCCCGCAGGCAGACGAATCGCCGGAAGCCCGTCCAACGCCAGGCGGTCCCGGATACGGTCGTTCGTCATGGGGTTGGATGACGCGATCAACAAGGCCAGGAAGCAACCGCCACAGCAGGATCCCAAGCAGTTGGAAGCCGAGTGGAAGGAACGGGACCGACTCAGGCTCGCTGAACTGCTGCCCGACTGACGGTGCCGCGCTCACGATCAGGCGGGGCGAGCCGCCCATGCCGGTATCCGAACCCCTCGCCAGCCTGATCCGGGTCTGGCCGCAGGCCGTCACCCACGGACGTCGATCTGCACCGGGCCGACTTCGGTCAGTACGGTCTTCGACCGGATGCCGTTGCGAGAGTTCCCGCTGTCGGACCCCGCCGGGTCGTGCTTCTCGTAGCCGAGGTGGTCCGTCATCTCGCCCTCGAGGGCTGACTCCAGGAGCTTCTTCGGGAGCTGCTGGAGCAGGCCACCGGCACCGGTGAGCTGCAGCCCGCTCGCGCGGGCCCGATCGACCAACTGCCCTATCAACTGGTCGTCCAGGGCGTCCGGCTGCAACTCCACCGGCCGCACGGCCTCCACGGCCTCGGCCGAGACGGTCACGTCTGTCATCAGGTGCTACTTCCTTGATCGGGAGTTACACCGTTCTTTTGGCTCTGGCGCACATCCGGTGGTAGCAGAGCGTTGCCGCCTTCGCTGTCGGTGATATCACCAGGTCGGCGGGGCGTTCAGGGGCGAGTGCTCTCCGGGCGGCATGCGGATGCTCGGGGTGGACGGCCCCGTTTCGGCAGGCGCCGAACCCCGCTCCGGCACCGCCACACAGGCCCCCTGTTCTGCGGAGTTCCGGCAGCCGGCCTTACCGAGGCCGAGGTGACACTCCGTTACCACCGGATGTGCGCCAGAGCCGTTGATTTGAGACTCCCCGGCGGAGTCCAGGCAACCAGTGCCAACCGTCCCGGCCAGGGCGGGCCGGGACGGCCAGGGTGCGGTCGAGCGCGGCGGATCAGCCGACACCGGTCTCGCCGTCCCGGCCCACCCTGGCCGGGCCTGCTCGTGGCGAGCGGTTACGCGGCCGGGACCCCGAAGGCGGCGCCTCCGGCTGCGTCACGGGCTGCTCGACGTGGCGACGAAGGTGTATGCGCCCATCTCGAGGAACAGGGACTGCCCGAGCTCGGGTACGCCGGCGAGGGGGACGGCGAGTCGCCGTTCGAGCGCTCCGGCGTTGGTGTTCACCACCTTGTAGGCCCGCAGCACGATCCGGGCGTCACACGGGAGCGGCTGGTCGAACTGGATCACGACCGTGACCGTACCGGAGTAGTTGGCGGGCAGGGTGACCGCGCGCGAGTACCCCTCGTCGCTGCCGGGCGGATAGACCGGCGCCGTCACAGTGAACGGGGCCTGCTGGTCGGTGTTGGAGAAGGTCGCGGTACCGGAGGGCAGGTCGGTGCCGGAGATCCCGAAGACGATTCGCTCCGGGGTGTTGTCCAGGTTGCTGACGGCCAGGTCGGAGAGGACGTACCTGGTCTGCCGGCACGGGATGACGTCGATGTTGCGCCAGCCGACGTTGGGGTTGTACCGGACCCACCCCAGGTAGTCGACGAGCGAGCTGAACGTGGGCAGCGTCGCGGACATGGGGTGGGCGGGCGTGTCCACGGTGGTGATCGTGCAGTAGTGACCGGGCGGATTCTGGCTCGGCCAGAGGAAGGCGGACCTGCTGACGCAGATCTGTCCGGGAGGGATCTCCCTGGCACCGCCGCGGACGGTGAATGGCACGGCGGTTCCGCCGCCCTCGGCGTTGAGCGGCGTCCACGCCCGCGGGTCCAGGAGCAGTCCTCCGGGGGCGTAGTAGAGCCTGACGTTGCCGGAGGAGGGGCACCTGGTCCTGAGGTTCTTCCCCCGGACGTAGATGCGGTTGAGCTGCCCCTGCACGATGGGGTGGCTCACTCCGAGGTCGGGGCCGTTGTAGCTGGACTCCAGCAGGTTGAAGTCCAGGATGTCGCTTCCGAAGGGGAT
>NZ_JBEYVJ010000701.1:0-2392 GCF_040643935.1 Kitasatospora sp. NPDC047058
TGCCCCTGCACGATGGGGTGGCTCACTCCGAGGTCGGGGCCGTTGTAGCTGGACTCCAGCAGGTTGAAGTCCAGGATGTCGCTTCCGAAGGGGATGATGTCCGGGGACTCCCAGACGGGGTCGGAGGTGGGGGTCTGTCCCACGTCCCGGAAGTTGTCCCGGACCAGGATGTCGTCCCAGCTGGCGGCGGCGTTCATGGTTCCTCCCGAGTGAATGGGGATGGGTGGAGGAGCCCGCGGATCTGCGAAGCGGCCCCGGCGCCCCGTCACTCGGGGAGGGCGAACACCGCAGGAGGGCCATCCGACCTCATCGTGCGCGATCCTTCCTGTACGCACGAGAGCGCGGGTGCGGCTCGCGGGGCGCGGAAGGTGGTGACGCATCGGCGCCGCTCCCGGTGGTGGCCGCCCGGGCGCAAGCCCGGGTCAGGGCGCGGCGGCGTACGTCTGCGATCCCCACCCGCTCGGGGTTCAAGGTGCGCTGCCGCATTGATCTTCTCCGGCGTCTCCATCGCCTCGGTCGTGGGCGTCTCGCTGGGCACCTACCTCGCCGCCCTGCTCGACTGGCGCGCCGCGTTCTGGGTGCTCGCCCTGCTCGGCGCCTTGTCCGCCGCCGTGCTCGCCACCACCCTGCCCGCCCTGCCGGTCACCGAGCGCGGGTACCTCGGCGGCCTCACCGTCGTCCTGCGCAACCGGGGCGTCGCCGCCGGGACCGCCATCACCGCCTTCGTCGTGCTCGGCCACTTCGCCGGCTACACCTACGTCCGCCCGGTCCTCGAGGCCGACGCGGGCCTGAGCAGCGGCGTCATCGCCACCTGCCTGCTGGTGTACGGACTGGCCGGCGTCGCCGGCAACTTCACCCTCGGCCCGCTCTCCGGCCACCGGCCCAGGATCGCCGTCACGATCGCCCTGTCCGGCGTCACCCTGGCCGCCGCCCTGCTGCCGTTCGCCACCGGCGGTGTCGTCACGGTGCTGCTCCTGCTGGTCGTCTGGGGCGCCTCGTACGGCGGGGTCTCCGTGTCCACCCAGACCTGGGTCCGCACCGCAGACCCGGCCCGGATCGAAGCCTCGGCGGCCGTGTGGGCGGGTGTGTTCAACGCGAGTATCGCGCTGGGTTCCCTCGCCGGCGGGCAGGTCGTCGACCGGGCCGGGAACCACGCCGTCCTGTTCACGGCGGCGGGTCTCACGGCCGCCGGACTGCTGCTCACCGCGCTCACCCGCCCGGGCGGCGCTTGCGTCAGCTGACCTCCGCCAGCAGCAGCCCGACGAAGCGGGCTGCCAGCGGGTGCGGCCGATGCTCGCTCTGCACCACCTGCAGCGTGGTCGGATCCAGCTCCTGCACCGGCAGGTAGCGGATGTCCGGCCGCTGGACGTACCGCGTGCTGTCCTCGCACAGCAGCAACCCCTGGCGGGTGCTGGCCACCATCGTGAGCCCCTCCTGAACGGTGGCCGCACTCGCCGGGTAGGCCAGTTCCCGGCCGGTCGCCGTCCGTCGCGGGGCGTTGGCGAGGCGCCAGTACTCGGGCGCCGGACCGCGCGGCTCGATCAGCGGCAGCGCGGCCAGCTCCTCCGCGGACACACTGCACTCTCCCGCCGGGCGGTGCGCGGCGGCCAACGCCACGAACACCGGCTGCCGGGAGAACTCGAGCAGCACCTCCAACCCCGGCTCCCGGCACGGCGCGAGCGCGATCGCCAGATCGATCTCGGCCCGGCCGAGGTGCGAGAACGGATCCCCCCAGGGCAGCTCCACCAGCTGCGCCGCCCCCTCCGGCAACCGCGCGATCGCCCGCGCCACCGGCTCGTACACCGCGCACTGGAAGCCGAGGCGCAACGGCCGGTCCGCGGCGGCGGCGCGCGACCGGGCATCCCCGTACGCCGCCCGCAGCCGCTCGAACGCGGGCACGACCTGTTCTGCCAGTCCGCGCCCCAGATCGGTCAACTCCACCCGCCGACTGGTCCGTTCGAACAACGGCGCCCCGACCCGACCCTCCAGCCGCTTGATCATCTGGGACACCCGGCCCTGCGAGACGCCGAGCACCTCCGCCGTCCGCCCGAAGTGCAACTGGTGCACGAGGACGGAGAAGCACTCCAACTCCTGCAGCGGCAGCTCCGGCAGCACCGGCCCGGCGCCTGGGGTCGTTCGTTCCACCTCGGCAGTCTATGCCGGGGCACGCCGCACCGACCGGTCCGAGATCACTCGCAGATCCGGTGCTGCCGGCCTGCCGGCAGGGCAACGCCTCGGCGGTCCGCCGCGAACTCCTCGCCCGCGCCCGCACAGCCGGCACCTTCGACGCCGCGACCGGCGAAACCATCCCCGCCAACGTTCCCGCCTCGGCCGGCCGGCCCGGCGGTTCCGGGCGGCGCGCCACCGGCCGCGGTCCCCGTGCTGGAGCGGG
>NZ_JBEYVJ010000702.1:0-2386 GCF_040643935.1 Kitasatospora sp. NPDC047058
GGGCGGGGTGCTCCCCGCCCGCCACCGCCGGGACGGGTCAGATGCGGGTGTCCTCGACGACGGGAACGAGGTCACGGGAGGCGGCCGGGCCGCCCTGCTGCCCGCCGTCGGCCCCCGGTGCGGTCATCGTGCGGGGTGCGGCGGGCTTGGCAGGCGCCTTGCCGCAGAAGGCGGGCTCCAGCGCGTTCATCAGCCCCTGCGTCACGCTGCCGTTGTTGGAGGCGTTGGCGAAGACGACGACGCTGCGGCTGCCGTCCCGGGTCGTGAACGACTGGGTCTGGTAGCCCTGGACGATCCCGCCGTGGCCGTACACGTTGCCGCAGGAGAGCGCGATCTGCCGCAGGCCCAGCCCGTAGCTGATCTTCGCGGTGGGGGTGGGCAGCACGCTGGTCATCTGCTGCAGCGAGTCGTCCGAGACCAGCCCGCCGGCGCTGCCGGCCACCAGCGCGGTGAGGAAGCGGTCCATGTCGCGGGCGGAGGAGACCACCGCGCCGGCGCTCCACACCCAGGAGCCGGTCTGCAGGGTGGAGTCCAGCAGCGGCTTGGCGCGGTCGTCGTTGGTCAGGTAGCCGGTGACGTGCCGGCCCTCGATGCCCTCCTGCGGGACGTCGAAGGACGTCCGGTCCAGGCCGAGCGGCTCGATGACCGCGTCGCGCAGCACGTCCGCGTACGGCCGGCCGGTGAGGTGCTCGACGGCCAGGCCCATCAGCACGAAGTCCGTGTTCGAGTAGGAGTAGCGCGACCCCGGCGTGTACTGCACGCCGTGCGCGACGGACATCGACACCAGCTTCGCGGGGTCGTAGACGTTGTGGCGGATCCGGGCCTCGAAGGCGCTGGTCGTCTCCTCGCCGGCCTGCTCCAGGAGGTCGTTGGTGTGGTCGTAGACGCCGGCGCGGTGCTCCATCACCTGGCGGCCGGTCATCGTCCAGCCCTCCGGCAGCGTGCCGGCCGGGAGGTAGTCCCGGAGCGGCTTGTCCAGGTCGATCCGCCCCTGCTCGACGAGCTGCATGACCAGGACCGCGGCGAACATCTTGCTGTTGCTGCCGACCCGGAACCGCCAGTCGGAGTTCATCGGCGTCCCGTCCAGGTCGGCCTTGCCGACCGCCAGCGAGAGCTTGGTCTCCGCGCCGCCGTGATCCCTGATCACCGCGAACGCCCCCGGTGCCCCGGCGTTCATCGCGCTCTGCAGCGCGGCGCGCACGCCGGCGGTGTCCGGCACCGCCGCGGCGGCGGGCGCCGCCACCGCACCCGTGGCCCCCGTCGCCACGACCACCACACCGGCCGCAGCCACGGCCAGCGAACGTACGAATCCAATCCGTGCCATCGGACTTCCCCTGACTTCTCGTCATCTGGAACAACAGGTCCACGTCGGGACCAAGATCCAATATCTCTGACGGAACGTCATCCGACAAACGGGCACGGCTCCGGCCCACCCGGGCGGCGGCCGCCCCCGGGGCCCGTACGCACGATGGCCACCCGCCGGGGACCGGGCCCGGCGGGTGGCCGTGGAGTGTTTCAGCCGTGGAGTGAGCCGTGGAGGCTTCAGCCGTGCAGTGGTCAGCCGCGCAGGCCGCCGAGGCCGCGCGGGTGCGCCGGCTGCGCCGCGGCGGCGGCCGACTGGCGCAGCTCGGTGGCGATCAGTGCGGCCTGGACCCGCCGCTCCACACCGAGCTTGGCGAGCAGCCGGGAGACGTGGTTCTTCACCGTCTTCTCCGCCAGGTAGAGCCGCTCGCCGATCTGCCGGTTCGTCAGCCCCTCGCCGACCAGCGCCAGCACCTCCTGCTCGCGCGCGGTCAGCTCCGGGCCCTGGTGGGACGGCTGGGCCGGTTCGGCGTCGCTGCGCAGGCGGTTGAGCAGGCGGGTCGCGGCGCCCGGGTCCAGCATCGAGCGGCCGGAGGCGACCGTCCGGACGGCCGCGACCAGGTCGGTGCCGCTGATCTGCTTGAGCACGTAGCCGGCGGCGCCCGCCATCACGGCGTCGAGCAGTGCCTCCTCGTCGTCGAAGGAGGTGAGCATCAGACAGGCGAGGTCCGGCATCCGGGAGCGGAGTTCGCGGCAGACGGCCACGCCGTCGCCGTCGCCGAGCCGCACGTCCAGGACGGCGACGTCGGGCCGCAGCGCGGGGACGCGGACCAGCGCCTGTTCCGCGGTGGCGGCCTCGCCGACCACCTCCAGGTCCGGTTCGCCGTCCAGCAGGTCGTGGACGCCGCGGCGCACCACCTCGTGGTCGTCCAGCAGGAACACCCTGACCGGCGCCGGCGCCCCGGCGCCCGCCGTCATGCTCGCCATCTCGCGGCTCCACCTTCCTCGTGTGCGGGCCCGGCTGCTGCGGGCCGAAGGCGTGTCTGACAATTCGCGTCGGATCCGACGCGAATTGTCAGACACG
>NZ_JBEYVJ010000703.1:0-2386 GCF_040643935.1 Kitasatospora sp. NPDC047058
GCGGGCGGGGGGGGCCTCCGCGCGGCCGGGGGGGGTGGGGGTGGTGGGGGTGATGGTCGCCGGGGCTGCGGTCGCCAGTGCCGTGGGGGTGGCGAGGGCCGTGGCCGCGAGCACGGCGAGAGCGGCGGCCGGGCGGCCCAGCCGCCGGGATATCAGGGGTGACACATGTCCTCCGATCGGGCCCGTGCGTGAGGGGATCACACGGGGTTTGAACGCAACATGCCAGAACAGTGAGCGTTTGGGGAAGGCTTTACGCATGACGACTTGTCACAGCGGTGTCAACATTTGATGTCACGCCAGGGCCGGGCGGACGAACCGGTGGAATCCGGCCCGTCAGCGGAGGACGGCCGGGGGCTCCGCGTCGCCACCGACCGGCGCGGAGCCCGGGATCGACGGGCCCGCCGGACCGGCGGCGCGACCCACCCCGGTTCACCCCCGGGCCCGGGTCCGGCGGGCCCACCGGATCCGGCGGCCCGACCCGCACCGGCCGTGCAAGGACGTGGCCGGGCTCCGGCTCATCGGCGGCAGGCTCGTACACGTCGCCGACTTCGACCTCTCCCCCGGCTTCCCCGGCATCCGATGGGCCGCCCGAGCGCCCGCCGGGGAGGGGGAGAGGCCGGCGGCCGGCCGGTCAGGCCCGCAGGCGGGGCGCCAGCACCTCCACCACCGCGTCCCGCTGGTCGGTCAGGTAGAAGTGGCCGCCCGGGAAGACGTGCAGGTCGAACGCGCCGGTGGTGTGGCGCTCCCAGCCGCGGACCTCCGCCAGGCTGGCGCGCGGATCGGCGTCCCCGGTCAGCGCGGTGACCGGCAGCGACACGACCGCGTCCGGCTCGCACCGGTACGTCTCCACCGCGGTGTAGTCGGCGCGCAGCGCCGGCAGGATGAACGTCCGCAACTCCGGGTCGGCCAGCACCCGTTCATCGGTGCCGCCGAGCCGGGCGAGCTCGCCGAGCAGCTCGTCGTCGGGCAGCAGGTGCACGGTCGAGTCCCGGGGCAGCGAGGGCGCGCGGCCGCCGGAGACGAACAGGTGCACCGGCCCGGCCACGCCGTCGCGCTCGAACCGGCGGGCCACCTCGAAGCAGACGACCGTACCCATGCTGTGCCCGAAGAACATCAGCGGCCGGTCCGCCCAGGGCAGCAGCGCCTCGTAGACGCGGTCGGCGAGACCGTCGACCGTGTCGATCACCGGCTCCCCGAACCGGTTCTGCCGGCCCGGGTACTGCACGGCCAGCACGTCCGCGTACGGCGACAGCGCGGCGGCGTAGTCGATGAAGTAGCTCGCCGAGCCGCCCGCGTGCGGAAAGCAGACGAGCCGGACGGGCGCCGTGTCGGCGGGGTGGAAGCGACGGAACCAGTCGCTCCCGGTGACGGTGTTGCTGCCGGCCATGCGGGACAACCTCTCTGAACACGGGTCAATTGATCACTGTGCTCCCCCAGTCTCCCCGTCGGACCGCCAGGTCCACCAGCGGATCCCGGGGTCCGGGGCCCCGCGTGAGGAGGAGTGGCGGCCGGGAGCCCTGCCGCCGCGCCGTCAGCCGAGCGCCAGCCGCCACCGGACCTCCCCGTCCTGCCACTCCCCGGTGGGGGCGAGTCCGGCCGCTGCGGCCACGGCGGCGGAGGCCCGGTGGTCGGGGTGGATGTGCGCGACGACGGTGTGCACCCCCTGCTGCGCCAGCCAGGAGACCAGCCCCCGGGCCGCCTCGGTCGCGATGCCGCACCGCTGCCAGGGTGTGCCCACCACCCAGGCGATCTCCGCGATGGCCCCGCGGTCGTCGGCGGTGACCGTCGCCTGGACCGTGCCGGCCGCGCGGTCCGCATCGCGGAGCCGGATCACCCAGTTGCACCAGGACTCGGCGGGGTCGGGCGAGCCGGCGGCCCACCGTTCGTAGCGGGCCCGCAGCGCCTCGGCGGTCTCCGGCGCGCCGCCGGTGAAGGCGTGCAGGCCGGGGTCGGACAGCACCGTGGCCATCTCGTCGGCGTGCCCGGGCCGCAGCGGCACCAGGAGCAGGCGGTCGGTCGGGACGCTGTCGGGCTCGATGGTGCGCACGGTGCCTTCCGGTGGGGTCGGTCGTCGACGGTGCCGCGACGACGGTGTCCTGCGACGGTGGTCCGCGCCCGGGACGGGCCTCGGGGTCGTCGTCGGGCGGGGTCCTGCCGGGCGGCCCGCTACCGGCCGCCGCCGGGCGGGCCGAAGCGGACGGCCGGGCGGCCCCGGGAGACGCGGTCGAGCAGGAGGACCGAGGCGGCCTCGGGGGTCGGCGTCGGGGCACCGCCCCCGGCGTGCCGGGTGAGCGCCGTGAGGAGCCGGTCGAGGCCGCGGCGGTGCCGGGCGAAGGTCCGGCGCGGGGCCCAGCGGCCGCGTTCGCGCTGGCCGGCGAGCGCGGTC
>NZ_JBEYVJ010000704.1:0-2381 GCF_040643935.1 Kitasatospora sp. NPDC047058
ATGCCGCTGCCCTTGAACCAGTGGGTGGGGGTGATGCCGGGCTTGGGGTTGTGGCTGTTGCGGATCAGCCGGCCGGTCAGCTCGGGCGGCAGGTGGCCCTCGACGGTGAGTTCGGTGGAGGTGATCTCGTCGGCGACGGGGGTGTAGTGGCCGGTCAGGTAGGGGGGCTTGGTGGCGGTCATGGCGGGGGCTCCTCGGAAGTCCGGTGGGTGATCGGCGTCGTCGGGTTCGACCGACGGGGTTCGGCAGCGGGGTTCAGCCGCGCTCGGCCTCGGCCTCGGCCTTGAGCCGGTCGAGCCAGCTCTCCAGGGACGCCCGCAGCGCGGCCTCCAGCTCGGCCGGCTGTGCCTCGACGGGCGCGCCGGACCAGGACTCCTCGGTGTGGACGGTCACCGAGCCGTCCGTCTCCGCGAAGGTCCAGACGTGGACGCCGTCGATGCCGTTGGCCGGGCCGCCCCAGACGATCCGCCGGCCGGGGGCGAGTTCCAGCACGGTGGAGGTGATGTCCAGGCCGTGGGTCTGCCAGTGGAAGGAGGCGCCGGGGGCGAGCGGGCCGTCCAGGCGGGCCCGGTCGACGTCCGGGAGCCAGCTGGCCCAGGAGTCGATGGCGGTGTGCAGGGACCAGACGACGGCGAGCGGTGCGTGGATCGTGGTGGTCAGCCGGACGATGACGGGGGCGTCCTGGTCGATGGTGTGGACGGTCATGGTGGTCTCTCCCTGAGTGGAGCCGACGGAACGGAGCCGACGGAACGGAGCCGACGGAACGGGATGTGCGAAGTGGGACGTGCGAGGTGGGACGTGTGGAGGCGGGCCGAGCCCCTGCGCCTCAGCGCGGGGCCGGCGCGCCGTCGGCGGCTCGGGCGGCGGCCGGGCCGGCCGCGGGCGTGCGGCGCGCCAGGTAGGGGGTGAGCGCCGCGGCGGCGGCGGGCACGAGTGCGGAGGCGAGGAACGCGGTGCGGTACCCCTCGGTGAGCGCGGCGGTCCGGGTGTGGTGGGCCGCGGCCCCGGCGGTGGCCGAGGCGGCGAGGCTGCCGAGGACGGCCAGGCCGACGGCGCCGCCGAGCTGCCGGCTGGTGTTGACCAGGCCGCCGGCCAGGCCGGAGTCGGCCGGGCCGACGCCGGTGACGGCCGCCGAGGTCAGCTGGACGAAGGCGGGGCCGAGGCCGAGCCCGACCAGGAGGAGCGGGCCGAGCAGGTCGGAGGGGTAGCTGCCGTCCGGCCGGATCCGGGCGAGCCAGAGCAGTCCGCCGGCCAGGGTGAGCAGGCCGGCGGCCAGGGCGGCGGTCGGGCCGGTCCGGGCGGCGATCCGTGGTGCGAGGGAGGAGCCGGCGGTGGTGGCGGCGGCGAGCGGGAGCTGGCCGAGCCCGGCGGCCAGCGGCCCGGCGCCGAGCACCTGCTGCTGGTAGAGCGGCAGGAAGTAGAAGAGCCCGACCCAGACCGAGCCCAGGAGGGCCATCACCAGGTTGGCGGGGGCGACCGGGCCCGCGGCGAGGACGCGCCGCGGCAGTAGTGGATCGGGGTGGCGCCGCTCCAGCAGGACGAAGGCGGGGAGGAGTACGGCGGCGAGTGCGAAGGCGGTGAGCGGGCCGGGTGAGGTCCAGCCGCCGTGCCCGCCGGCGGTGAGGCCGTAGGTGAGGGCGACCAGGCCGAGGGCGGCGGTGACCGTGCCGCCGAGGTCCAGCCGTCCGCCGGACGCGGTGGGGGCGCCGCCCGGCACCAGGAGCACGGTCGCGGCGAGGACCAGCACCGCCCCGGCGGCGGAGGCGTGGAAGACCCAGGGCCACCCGAGGCGTTCGGTGAGCACGCCGCCGAGCAGGACGCCGGCCGCGCCGCCGGCGCCGGAGACGGCACCCCAGACGCCGAGTGCCCTTCCGCGCCCGGGGCCGGCCGGGTGGAGCTGCATGACCAGGGCGAGCGCGGCCGGGGCCACCGCGGCGGCGCCGAGGCCCTGCGCGGCACGGGCGGTGACGAGCAGCCAGGGGGTGGTGGCGAGGCCCGCGGTGAGCGCGGCGGCGGCGAAGAGCGCGAGGCCGGCGAGGAGGACGCGGCGGCGGCCGAGCAGGTCCGCCACCCGTCCGCCGGGCAGCAGCAGTGCGCCGAAGGCGAGGCCGTAGGCGTTGACCACCCAGGACATGCCGCTGTCGGAGAGGCCGATGCCGTCCCGGACGGCCGGGAGGGCGACGTTGACGATCGAGGTGCTGAGGACGACGGTGAACTGGGCTCCCGCCAGGGCGGCGAGTGCGGCGCCGGGCCGTAAAGCGCTGTTCGTACCGGTTTCCGTGCCGGGTGTGGCCACTGGAACTCCTATGTGTGGTTGACCACTCACTCTTGCGGCCAAAGGGTGGGCGGGGCGGCGGCCCCGGGGGAGTCGGGCCGCCGCC
>NZ_JBEYVJ010000705.1:0-2377 GCF_040643935.1 Kitasatospora sp. NPDC047058
CCCGGATGCACGGCACCGGCAAGGCCTCGGCGCTCCGGCGCGCCGAGGAGGCGCTCCGGGCCTTCGGGCTCACCGAGTTCGCCGACCGCCCGTGCCGCACCTACTCCGGCGGCCAGCGCCGCCGGCTGGACATCGCGCTCGGCGTCATCCACGCCCCCCGGGTGCTCTTCCTGGACGAGCCCACCGTGGGCCTCGACCCGGCCGGCCGGGGCCAGGTCTGGGCGGAGATCCGCCGGCTGCGCGACGCGGGCATGACGGTGGTCGTGACCACGCACTACCTGGAGGAGGCCGACGCGCTCTGCGACCGGGTGGCCATCGTCGACCACGGCGGGATCGTCGCCGAGGGCACGCCCGAGACGCTCAAGCGCGAGATCTCCGGCGACGTGCTGCTGGTCGGCCTGCCCGCCGGGGAGACCGAACGGGCCACCAAGGCGCTGCGCGAACAGCCCTGCCTGCACCGGCTGGAAGTGCAGGGCGAGGACGGCCTGCGGCTCTACCTGGACGACGGCGCCGCCGCGCTCCCGCAGGTGCTGCGCGCGCTCGACGCGGCCGGTGTGGTGCCCGGCACCGTGCAACTGCAACGCCCCAGCCTGGACGACGTGTTCCTGGCCCGCACCGGCCGCTCGATCGAGCAGTCCTGACCTCCCGACTCCCGAGGGGCCCCCATGAAGCTCGCCCGCGACACCTGGCTGGTCTTCCAGCGCCAGCTGCTGCTGATGTGGCGGACCCCGGTCTGGATCGCCGTCGGGGTGATCCAGCCGGTGTTCTACCTGCTGCTGTTCGCACCGCTGCTCAAGAAGGTGCTGGCACCGATGGGCGCGACCACCTACGCCGAGGCCTACCAGATCTACGTACCGGGCCTGTTGGCGGTGCTGTGCATCTTCGGCGGCCTCTACACCGGGTTCAGCCTGCTCGGCGAGCTGAAGGCCGGCATCATCGAACGGGCCCGGGTGACCCCGGTCAGCCGGCTGGCGCTGCTGCTGGGCCGGGCGCTGCGGGAGACGGTGGCGCTGCTGGTGCAGGCCGTGATCATCACGCTGATCGCGCTGCCGTTCGGCCTCCGGGTCGGCCCGGTGGACCTGCTGCTGGCCTACCTGCTGCTCGGCCTGCTGGCCCTGATGACCTCGGCGATCTCCTACGGGATCGCCCTGCTGCTGCCGGCCGACGAGGCGATGGCCCCGGTGGTGAACACCATCGCGCAGCCGATCGCGCTGCTCTCCGGGGTGCTGCTGCCGCTGGCGCTGGCTCCGGTGTGGCTGCAGTCCATGGCCAGGTGGAACCCCTTCTACTGGGCCGTGGAGGGCATGCGGGCGCTGTTCTCGGGGCACGTCGGGGACAGCGCGGTCTGGCAGGGGCTGCTGGTCGTCGTGGTGATGACGGTGGCGGCGGTGTACTGGTCGGCGCGGCTGTTCTCCACCCGGGTGCGCTGACGCCCCGGAGGTATGGCGGAGGGGGCGGGACCGGATGGTCCTGCCCCCTCCGCCGTACCCTCGCTACGCGGCCGACGCGCGGATGAACCGCGCCAACGCCCCGACCCCGGCCACGATCCGGCGCTCGTCCAGCGAACTGACGGAGAGCCGCAGCCGCCGTTCCCCGCCGCCGGCCGGGTAGAACGGCGCCATCGGCGTCCAGAGCACGCCGTGGTCGCGGGCGCACCGCTCCATGGCCGCCTCGTCGGCCTCGAACGGCACGGCCAGCACGGCGAAGAAGCCGCCCTCCGGACGGTTCCAGGACAGCCCGAGCCGGCGGCGCTCCGTCGCGGGGAAGTGCCGCTCCAACTCCCGGAGCAGCACGGTCATGTTGGCCGCGTAGTGGGCCGTGGCGGGGGCGTTGGCGGCGCGCAGCCGGCAGTCGTGCCGCAGCAGCATGCCGCCGATCACCGCCTGGCTGAGCGCGGGCGTGTTGACCGTCGTCATGCTCTTCAGCCTGGCCAGCTCGTCCGCGAGCAGCGAGCGCCGTCCGCCGGGCCCGGCCACCTCCTGGTCGGCCACGACGTAGCCGAGCCGGGCGCCGGGGAAGCAGGTCTTGGCGAAGGAGCCGAGGTAGACGACCTGGCGGCGGCGGTCCAGCGCCTTCAGGGTGGGCCGCTCGCCGGGGTCGCGGGCGAAGAAACCGTACGGGTTGTCCTCGATGACGAGCAGGCCCTCCTCGGCGGCCGCGTCCAGCAGCCGGGCCCGGGCGGGGACGGGCATGCTGGTGCCGGAGGGGTTGGCGAAGTCGGGGACGACGTAGAGCGCGCGGGGGCGCCGGCCGGCGGCCCGGACGGCGCGCGCCGCGGCGCGGACGGCCTGCGGATCGGGGCCGCCCGCGGGGGCCTCGGTGCGCACCCGAGGCACCTCAGGCGCCATGCACCAACGCACCGCACACCACGCACCGC
>NZ_JBEYVJ010000706.1:0-2357 GCF_040643935.1 Kitasatospora sp. NPDC047058
GAACTTCTCCTCGCCGACGAACTGCGCCTCCACCCCGTCCGCGGTCGCGGCGGCCAGCGCCTCGACCGGGTTGAGCAGGCCGGCGCCCTGCCGGGGACCGTCGGCCGCAACCTCGTCAGGCGGCCGGCCGCCGCGCGTACGCCTCGATCTCGATCTTCATCCGCGGGTCGGCCAAGCCGCACACCAGCATCGTCGCGGCCGGCCTGACGTCACCGAAGCAGCGGCGCAGGACCGGCCAGCACGGCTCGAAGTCCTCGCGCTCGGGCAGCAGGTAGCGCACCCGCACCACGTCGGCGAAGGTGCACCCCGCCTCGGCGAGTGCAGCTCCGATGTTGCGCAGGCACTGCTCGGCCTGCTCCACCACGTCGTCGGAGATCGTCATGGTGGCGTAGTCGAACCCGGTCGTGCCGGACACGTGCACGTGGTCGCCGTCGACCACGGCACGGGCGTAGCCGATCTGCTCCTCGAAGGCCGAGCCGCTGAGGATCGTGTGTCGCTCTGTCATGCGCGGAACGCTAGGTGACCGGCACCGATACGTCCAACGGTGCGGTGTACGAGGAGGGGCGGGGCGTGTCGGCCGACGGGTTACCCGGGGAGCGCCGCGCGGCCTGGGGGTTGCATCACGACAACACCCGGCCCGCGCGGCCCTCTTCACGTCACCGTAGAGGCGTGATCAGTTGCCGCCCAGCACGCCGCGAGCCGTCACGTCAGGGAGGCAAGGGCGGCGATGAAGGGCTCCCGAACACCGGGGTCGCAATGGGCCTCCTCCAGGGCACGCTTGTCCGCATCGGGGTCGGAGCCGGCCACACGGTCGGTTCCCTGCCCGCACGCGATCGGCATCGAGCCGGCTCCGTCCCAGCTCGGGCCGGACGGGAACGTGACGTCGATGACGACCCGTCCCCTGTCCACCTCGACGGTCAGGTACCGGTGCACGTCCCACAGGCCCTCCTCGGGAACCGTGGCGGCCACGTCCGGGCCGAAGCTGCGGGCGGCGTCCTCGGGCGTGCAGCGGTAGACACGATGGACCAACTGCGGCTTCAGGTGCGGCCACTGCTCGGCCAGGACGACCGCCAGCAACGCATGTTTGGTCGAGCACGTCCCCCGCCATTCGGTGAGCGCCCCATACGCACTCCGCTCCGCCGGGCGCCCGTACGGCATCAGGCGCACCGCCTCCACGATCTCTGCCGCAGATGCGTTCTCCGGCAGTCCCGCCCGCATTATCAGCGATTTCAACATGAGGTCATTGTCGGCCGACCACCCGATCGAAGCGCAGGCGGCTCCCGGGCCGACCGCTCGTGCCCGGCGCGGACTGCCGCGCACCACGCCGTAAGCCATCGGACGCGATTGCCAGGGCCGTCGTCATCGTCCCGTCAGAGCCGGTCGGCGTCGACCACCGCCTGGGCGAAGGCCTCGGGGGCCTCCTGCGGCAGGTTGTGCCCGATGCCCCGGAGGGTGCGGTGCAGGTACCGTCCGGTGAACATGTCGCGGTAGGACGAGCCGTCGCCGGGGGCGGTGAACGGGTCGCGTTCGGGGTCGAGCGTGACGGTGGGCACGGTGATGGCGGGCCGCGCGGCGAGCCTCGCCTCGATCGCGTCGTAGCGCCGTTCGCCGTCGGCCAGGCCGAGCCGCCACCGGTAGTTGTGGATCACGATCGCCGCGTAGTCCGGGTTGTCGAAGGCGGCCGCGGTGCGTTCGTACGTGGCGTCGTCGAAGGCCCAGGTGGGCGAGACGGTGTCCCAGACGAGGCGGCACAGCTCACGCCGGTGGTCCCGGTCCTCCATGGCGAGGCGGCCGCGCTCGGTGGCGAAGTAGTACTGGTACCACCAGGTGTGTTCGGCGGCGGCCGGCAGCGGGCGCTGCTGCGCCGCGCGGTCGGTGATGAGGTATCCGCTGACGGACACCAGCGCCTTGACGCGCCGGGGCCACAGGGCCGCGATGATGTCGGCGGTGCGGGAGCCCCAGTCGAAGCCGGCGAGGACGGCGGTGCCGATGCCGAGCGCGTCCATGAGGTCGAGGACGTCCAGGGCGATCGCGGCCTGCTGGGCGTTGCGGACGGTGCGGGCGGAGCGGAAGCGCGTCGTGCCGTGGCCGCGGAGGTAGGGGACGATCACCCGGTATCCCTCGGCGGCCAGCAGCGGGGCGGCCTCGGCGAAGCTGTGGATGTCGTAGGGCCAGCCGTGCAGGCAGACGACCACCGGGCCGTCGGTGGGGCCGGTCTCGGCGTAGCCGATGTCGAGGACGCCCGCCCGGACCTGCTTCGGCCGGGCGAAGGCGGCTGCGGCCGCGGCGGCCGCCCCGGAACCGGCGGGGGAAGCCGGCAGCGTGGGGGAGGCCGGCCCGGCCGGGGAGGCCGCCGC
>NZ_JBEYVJ010000707.1:0-2353 GCF_040643935.1 Kitasatospora sp. NPDC047058
GCCGCCGGCCCGGCGCAGCCAGGTGTCGACGGCGGCACGGCGGGCGCGGCGGTCCTCCTCGGGGTCGGGGGCGAACAGCGCGGTGCCGTCGGGGCGGGCGGCGGCGCGGTCGCCGAACGGGGCGGCGGCGGCGATCAGTGCGCGCAGCCGTTCGTCGCCGCGGGCGGGACCGGGAAGCAGCGCGGACGGGACCGGCGCGCCGGGGTGTCCGTCGGCCGGGGTGGAGGCGCCGTCGACGGGGCGGAGCCAGGTCTGCAGGTCGAGCGACATCTCACATCTCCTGGAGTCGGGCGAGTCGGGTGAACAGCGGGTCGTGGCCGAGCAGTTCGTCGTAGCTGCCGGAGGCGGTGACCCGGCCGCCGGAGAGCACGTGGATCCGGTCGGCGGTGCGGATGGTGCTGAGCCGGTGGGCGATCACGATCCGGGTGGTGTCGAGGCCGGCGACGGCCTCGGCGACCTTCCGCTGGGTCGCGTTGTCCAGGGCCGAGGTGGCTTCGTCCAGCAACAGGACGGCCGGCCGGCGGACCAGCGCGCGGGCCAGCAGCAGCCGTTGCACCTGTCCGCCGGAGAAGCCCTGGGCGTCCTCGCCGACCCGGGTGCCGAGGCCGAGCGGGAGACGTCGCAACTCGTCCGCGATGCCGGCGAGTTCGGCGGCCTCCCAGATCCGTTCCTCGCTCACGTCGGGGTCGGCGCCGGAGAGGTTCTCCAGCAGCGAGCCGCGCAGCATGCGGCCGTGCTGGAGGACGGCGCCGAGCCGTCGGCGGACCAGCCGGGCGTCCAGCGTGGCGAGGTCACGCCCGTCGTAGCGGACGACGCCGGCTTCCGGCTGCTCGAAGCCGAGCAGCAGCCGGACCAGCGTGGACTTCCCGGCCCCGGACGGGCCCACCACCGCGACCAGTTGCCCGGGCCCGGCGTGCAGGGACACCCCGTCCAGCGCGGGCGCCGCGCTGCCCGGGTAGCGGAAGGTCACCCCGTCCAGGGCCACCTCGCCGCCCAACTCGCCGGGGTCGGCCAGTGCTTGCGCGCCGCCCTGGGCCGGGCGGGCCTCCGCCAGAACCGGCCGGATCCGGTCCAGCACGGGCGCGATCCCGTACGCACCGGCCGCGGCGTGGGTGACCTGGCCGAGCGCCATCGCGACCTGCCCGGCCGCCACCCCGGCGGCCACCAGGTGGCCGGACGGGGTCGCGCCGTCCGCCGTCGCCGCCGCCAACAGGACCGCCAGCAGCAGCGGCTGGAGGGAGGCGGTGAGGGCGGCGGCGGCTCCGTCGGCCCGTTGGGCGGCGGCGTCGGCCCGCTTCTGGGCGGCGAACGGCACCGCCCAGCGGGCGAAGGCCTGGACCTCCCGGCCCGCCGTCTGGATCTTGTCGATGCCGAGCAGCAGCCCGTACAGCAGGCCGTTCAGCCGCCCGTGCAGTTCGAACACCTCGGTCTCGTGGCGCTGGCGGCGGCGGCCGAGCAGGAGCAGCAGCCCGGTCACCACCAGCACGGTGAGCAGCAGCAGCCCGCCGAGCCGGGCGTCCACCAGCAGCAGGACGGTCAGGCCGGAGGTGGCGAACACCGCCCCGAGGACGGCGCTGACGAGCACCTCGGAGAGCGCCTGCCGGGCCTGGGCGACGGCGTTGGCGCGGTGCACCAGGTCACCGGTGGAGTAGTCGCGGAAGAAGCGGGCGTCGTGACCGAGCAGCCGGTCCCAGACGGCCGGTTCCAGCGCGCCCTGCACCCGGCCGGTGAGCCGGACGGCGGCGGTGTTGCGGACGATCACCAGCAGCCAGGCGGCGAGCACCGCCGACCCCAGCAGCAGGGTCAGCCAGCGCAGCGGGTGCCGGTCGGCGGCCAGCAGGTTCGGCAGCAGCACGCCGGTGCTGAGCGGCACCAGCAGGCCGAGCAGGGCCGCGGCCAGCCCGGCCGCGGTGAGCCGGCCCAGGTCGCGCCGGGCGCCGGGCACCCGGAGCACGAACCGGGCCAGGTCGGCCGGTCCCAACTCCCCCTCGGGCAGGGGGAGGTAGATCAGCAGGGCGCGGGTCTCCAGCGGGATGCCCCGGCGGCTGCCGGGCTGTTCCGCGGGGTCGTGGCGGCGGTGGCCGCCGGCCGGGCGCGGTACCAAGGCGACCGGGCGGCCGTCGTCCGCCGCGAAGCCGACCATCGGCCCGGCCGTGCCGCGGGGGTCGCCGTGCCCGTCCGGCCCGGTGGGCAGCGTGACCGTCCGGTGCCGCACCCCGGCGGACCGCAGCAGCGCGGTCAGCGGGTCACGGGCGTTCCGGACGGCGGGCGGGAGCGGGGCCGGTTCGCGGTCCAGCACGCCGAGCGCCGCCAGCACGGCGTGCGCCTGCTCGGCCGGGTGCGGCGCGGCCGC
>NZ_JBEYVJ010000708.1:0-2347 GCF_040643935.1 Kitasatospora sp. NPDC047058
CCCGTCGAAGTCCGCCCAGCGCACTCGGCCCGAACCCGCCTCCGAACCCGCCCGCACAGTCCGGTCGCCGCCGATGAGGCTCGCGTGCGCGACGGCGCTCGGCGGCCAGTTGAAGGGGTCTCCGCCGACCGATCCGAAGTTGCTGGCGCTGTAGTCGACTCCAGTGATCTCGGTCAGGTAGACCTTCGGGGTCTCGCAGTAACTGGCCCAGTGGCAGACCACGGTCTTGTCCACGAGACCGTACTTGCCCGAGTGACCCGCGAGCCCGACCGCGGGATTGATGTACTCGTGGGCGGTCTTGCACTTGGTGATCGCGTACGCGGACACCTGGCCGCCTTCGCGGCCCATCACCACGCTGTTCGTGCAGTTCCCCCACGCTTGGGTGCCGTAGCCGGTCTCGGCGGACGCGGCGGCACCCGAGGCGATCACCGCCGCCAGTGCGCCGGACAGTACGACCGTGGATTTCCAGATGCTCTTCACGATGTTCCCCCGTGTGGTCAGGTCTGGACTGTCGACTTCCTGAAGGGCACCCATGGCGCGGCCGCGCCGGCCCTTCGGGTGAGCGGGGCACCTGACGGTGGCTTGCTCTGCCTGTGATCGCACGCTATAGCGGGCGAGATCTACGGATCGGGCGCAGCGTGCAACGTTCCTTGACAATGCGGGCCAAGGGGCTTGGGGCGCGTGGTGGCGAAGCTCGGTCGGGCTGGGCCTGTTGTTTGACCTCGTAGGTCACCCAACGTGCTGATCTGCGGTTTTCGCGGGACAGCAGAGACGGCCCTCACGCTTCGAGATGTCGACTCCTCGTCCGGGTGCCCCACGGCCCGGGCTGGCAGCGGCCGCCCCGTGCGATGAATCGACCTGCTCGGCCGGCCGCTTCCGCTCAGGCGGAGGGGCGGACCGCGAGGGCCGGGCGGATGCGGGCTGCGTGGCGGGCCGGGCCGGGTGCGGCCAGGAGGGATGCCGCCAGGGTGAGGATGGGCCCACTCGATCGGGAAGCCGCTTTCGAGTCCGGTGAAGGCAGAGCCATTCTGGGACATCAGCCAGGTGGTGAGCACACCGAGGAGACTGCCCAGCAGGACGCCTTCCAGCGCGACGGAGCCGCTCTCCCAGAGGACGAGCGCTCGACCGCCCGGGCCTGGCAGCCGAGGGCGCGCAGTCGTCGCCCACTCTCCTCGCCGGGGCCGGTGAGCTCGCAGGGCCGGTCGGTCCCCCGCCGGGACCCATCGGGGGTGTCTCCCGGTGCGCGGACCGGCCCGGGGGCGCGGGGCCGGTCGGACCTGCCCCGGGAGCGCCGGGGCCCACCGGCCTGCCGCCCGGGTCCGACCGGCCCTGCTCCGGCGGTGACACGGCAGCTGACGATGGGCGGTGAGGGCTCCGCGAGGAGCCGGTGACAGCGCCGGCGCGGGGCCGAGACCGTCCCGACCGGCGCCCCGGCCCGAGGCCGGGCCGACCCACGGAGGTACCGATGACGGACCCGCACGACCACGCGGAGTACCCCTGCCCGGCCAACCCCGGCGACCTCGGGCGACGGATCGCCCACCGCCGCCGGGAGCTGGGTCTCACCCGTGCGGAGGTGGCGGCGAGGAGCGGCATGGAGCCGGGATTCGTGGAGTTCGTGGAGACCAGCGCGTCGCCCCTCGGCGCCGGCGTGCTCACCAGGCTGGCCGACACGCTGGACACGACCGTCGGCGATCTGCTCGGCTGCGGCCACGAGGTGCCGCCCGGGCAGGCCCGGGCGAACGCCGGGGTGACACTGGAGGAGCTGGACCCGACGGCATGCTGGGCCAGGCTCTCACCGGGCGGTGTGGGCCGGGTGGTGTTGACGACGCCGGCCGGCGGGCCGGTCGCCCTTCCCGTCAACTACCGGGTGCTCGACGCCACCATCCTGTACCGCACGGCCACCGGCGGTCTGCTCGCCGATGTCGAGGGCCGGCAGGTCGCCTTCGAGGTCGACCGGCTCGACGAGGTGTTCGCCATCGGCTGGAGCGTGCTGGTCAGGGGCACCGCCACGGTCGTCCCCGACGAGGACGCGGTGCGCTGGTACGGGCGGCACGCCGACCCCGACCCGTGGGCCGGCGGCGAGCGCGACACCTGGGTGCGGATCAGGCCCGCCGGGATCAGCGGCCGGATCGTCCGAGGTGCCTGGGCGCCACCGGTCGGCCCCGGATAGCGCGGCGGCGCGGCCACAAGCCGGCCCACAACGCGACGATGTCCGGCTCGTCTCCGGTTCCGGAGACGAGCCGGACGCGAGTGCCGGCCGTGGACGGCGGCCCCGCTACCCCGCCACCGGGTCGAGGTCGTCCACGACCGGGCGGCGCGGGCTGGCGGCGCCGGGCGGGCCGTAGCC
>NZ_JBEYVJ010000709.1:0-2333 GCF_040643935.1 Kitasatospora sp. NPDC047058
GTGCCGCCGGGGGCGAGCGCGGCGGCGGCCCGGCGCAGCGCGGCCTGCCGGTCGCCGGCGGGGAGCTGGAGGTAGGCGACCACCACGAGGTCGTAGCCCTCGGGCGGGGCGGGGAAGGTGCGGGCGTCGTCCTGACGCCAGGTCAGCCGGGCCGCCACCTCGGCGGGCAGCCCCGCCGTGAGCCGGGCGGCGCGCCGGAGGCCGGCCGCGGAGAAGTCCAGGCCGGTGACCCGCCAGCCCTGCCGGGCCAGCCAGATGCTGTTGCGGCCCTCACCGGCGGCGAGGTCCAGGGCCCGGCCGGGGGTGAGGCCGGCCAGCTCGCGGACCACCCAGCGGTTCGGCTCGGCACCCCAGACCAGCTCGCTCGCGGTGTAGCGCTCGTCCCAGTCCCGGCTGTTCATCCGCTCCTCCTCCGTCCGCCGGGGCCGCACCGTCCGGCGGGCCGCTCCGGACGCCACCGTACCGGCGCGGCGGCTCCCGGCCGACCCTGCCCGCGGACCCCCTTGACGGCGAATATTGGTCCAGTCCAATCTGTGGTGTCGTCGATGCGTGGTGACGCGTACGGGCCATCCGGCCCGTCCGGGCGCCGCGCCGTCCTGCGTTCCCAGCACGGAAGCACGTGTTCACCCGCCCGCGCACCCCCACAGCGCC
The DNA here is from genome assembly GCF_040643935.1 of Kitasatospora sp. NPDC047058. Classification (NCBI taxonomy): domain Bacteria; kingdom Bacillati; phylum Actinomycetota; class Actinomycetes; order Kitasatosporales; family Streptomycetaceae; genus Kitasatospora; species Kitasatospora sp. NPDC047058. The sequence continues at coordinate 652 of NZ_JBEYVJ010000709.1, forward strand.
CGGTTCGGCTCCCCGCGGCCCGCCCGGGCCATCGCACCGCCGGAAACCCCACTCCTCCGGAGGACAACCGCATGCACGACCGAGTCACGCCCGCGCGCCCGGCCGAGCGCCGGGCCGCCGCGCCACGCCGACGGGCCGCCGCACTGGCCCTCGCGGCCACGCTCACCACCGGCAGCGCCGCCCTCGCCCTCTCGCTCGACACGGCCTCGGCGGCGGCGGCCGAACTGCTGGCCAACGCCGGCTTCGAGGCCGGCGACCTGACCGGCTGGACCTGTGCCGACGGATCGGTCGTCACCACCCCGGTGCACGGCGGCAGCTACGCGCTGAGCGGAGCCGCCTCGGCCTCGGACACCGCGCAGTGCCAGCAGACCGTCGCCGTCCAGCCGAACACCACGTACACCCTGTCCGGCTGGGTCCAGGGCAGCTACGTCTACCTCGGCGCGACCGGGACCGGCGTCAACTCCCAGTCCTGGACGCCGGGCGCCACCGGCTGGACGCAGCTCAGCACCAGCTTCACCACCGGAGCGGGCACCACCTCGGTGACGGTGTTCACGCACGGCTGGTACGGCACCGGCGCCTACCGCGCGGACGACCTCAGCCTGACCGGGCCCGCCGGGCCGAGCGGCAGCCCGACGGCGACCGCCAGCCCGACCTCCTCCACCAGCCCCACGGCATCGGGCAGCCCGACCGCCACGACCAGCCCCACGGCGTCGACCAGCCCGACCGCCACCGCCACAGCGACCGCGACGGGCACCGGACCGACCGGGGACGGCAAGGTCACCACGCCCACCGGCGTGACCGTCACCAAGGTCACCCACAACGCCGTCGTCCTCGGCTGGCAGCCGTCCACCCTGACCGGCGGCGACGGGCCGGTCTCCTACAAGGTCTACGCGGGTGCCCAGTTGGTCGCCACCTCGATGGGCACCTCGGTCGCCGTCAGCTCGCTGCTGCCGGCCACCGCCTACGGCTTCACCGTCCAGGCCTACTCGGGCAACCACGGCTCCGCCCAGTCCGCGAAGGTCTCCACCACGACCGCCGCCGCGCCCGCCGCCGCGCCGTTCCGCTCCGCCTACTTCGACCAGTGGGGCGTCTACGAGAACGCGTACCACGCGAAGAACGTCGACACCAGCGGCGCCGCCGGCAAGCTGGACGTCATCACCTACGCCTTCGCCAACATCCACCCGACCTCGCACACCTGCTTCCAGGCGGTGAAGGCCTCCGACTCGGCCAACGAGTCCAACCCCAACGCCGGTGACGGCGCGGGCGACGCCTACGCCGACTACCAGGCCGACTACAACGGCGCGGCCGGCGTGGACGGCTCGGCCGACACCTGGGAGCAGCCGCTCAAGGGCAACTTCAACCAGCTGCGCCAGCTCAAGGCGAAGTACCCCAACCTGCGCCTGACCATCTCGATCGGCGGCTGGACCTACTCCAAGTACTTCTCCGACGCGGCCGCCACCGACGCCTCCCGCAAGGCCTTCGTCTCCTCCTGCGTCGACATGTTCCTCAAGGGGAACCTGCCGACCGGCATCGCCGGTGACGCCTCCGGCGGCCCGGCCTCGGCGGCCGGCCTCTTCGACGGCGTCGCCGCCGGGCCCGGCCCCTGGGAGGATGGGCGGCATGGCTGCGACCCTCGTCGACCTCACCCACCAGGTGACCACCGCGATGCCGGTCTACCCCGG
>NZ_JBEYVJ010000710.1:0-2326 GCF_040643935.1 Kitasatospora sp. NPDC047058
CCGGCGCCCCCGCCGGGCCAGCCGACCCGGCAGGCGGAGCCGCCCCGGCCTGGGCCAGGGGCCCCGGTTGGCCCTGCCGACTCGCCGGTCACATCGGCCGTGACGTCGCCGACGTGCCCGCGTTGCACGCGGACGGACGCGTCCCTGCGGTCCTTTCCGGGGTGGCGCGCCAAGGGGGAGTCGGCGTCGTACAGGACCGGGGCGGAGGAGGTCGCGATGACCGTGTCCCCGTCCTTGACCGTCAACCGGCCGCCGTCCTCCTTACCGATCCGGAGTCCCTTGCCGATCACCGGGACCTTGATCTCCACGAGGCCCGCGGGGCGGCGGTTGAGGACGACGTCGAAGCGCAGCCCGGTGGGCAGCGCGGTGGCCACGAGATCACCGGCGCCCTCGGCCACCACGCCGCGGTAGACGGCTCGGCTTCCTTCGACCTCGGGCTTCGGCAACTGCCCGCTCCAGCCGAGCTCCAGTACGGCGCCATCGCTCTGCTCCACCCGGGCGAAGGGGCCGAAGCCACCTGCCGAGAACCGAATCTCCTGCTGTACATCCTCATCGACAACTCCTTCCTGTACTCGGCCCTGGTGGCCCTGGTCGCCTTCGGCTACGAGGCCGCGATGCTGATGACCCAGGGCGGCCAGACGGTCGGCAAGAAGGCGATGCGCCTGCGGGTCGTCGACCTCGGCCACGGCGGCCCGTCGACCGAGAGCGGCCACCTGACCCGCGCGGCCGTCTACGCCCTCCCCGGCGCCGTGTACTGCATCGGGTCGCTGTTCTCGCTCCTCAACGTGCTCTGGCCGCTGTGGGACAAGCCGCTCCAGCAGGCGCTGCACGACAAGGCCGCCAAGACGCTGGTCGTCAAGGAGTCCTGACCTCCCGCCGGGACACACCCGCGAAGGCCGCCCCTCCCCGCCGGAGGGGCGGCTTCGGCGCGCCCGGGGTCTTCCCTTCGCGGGCGGCACCCCGTCCAATGGGTGGTGCCAGTAAAATTCCACTCGCGAAGGAGCCCGTGTGCGCAGGAACAGGTTGGCCACTGCCATCCTCATAGGTGTCATGTCCATGACTGCACTGACGGCGGTACCGGCCGGGGCGGCACCCACCGACGGGCCCACGGCACGGGGGCAGCAGGTCGAGGTGTTCGCCGAGGACGGCGGCATCACCCGGGCCGAGGTCTCCCCCGCCTCGCCGTACCTCGCCGAACGGCCGCCCGCCCTCGCGGGCGACGGCGACGTCACGCCGATCGTCACCAACGGCGGCACGGACACCAAACTGGACGTGGTGGTGATCGGCGACGGCTACACCGCCGGGGAGCAGGAGAAGTTCCGCGCCGACGCCGCCGCCAAGTGGCGCGAACTCAGCGCCGTCGAGCCCTACGCCACCTACCGCGGGCTGTTCAACGTCTGGGCCGTGGACGCGGTCTCGGCCGAGTCCGGTGTCACCGGGGACCCGGACCGCGCCACCGTCCGCAACACGGCGCTCGGCTCCTACTTCTGGTGCGACGACATCGAGCGCCTGCTCTGCGTGGACGTCAAGGCCGTGGAGCGGTACGCCGCGAAGGCCCCGCAGGCCGACCTGGTCCTGGTGGTCGCCAACACCGCCAAGTACGGCGGCGCCGGCTACAACGACGTACAGTCCCCGCTCGGGTACGAGGGCATCGCGACCGTGGCCGGGGGCAACAGCCGCTCCGGGCAGATCGCCGTGCACGAGACCGGCCACTCGCTGGGCAAGCTCGCCGACGAGTACTTCTACGACGGCCAGGGCACCTACCAGGGCGCCGAGCCCGCCGAGTCCAACATCAGCACGCTGACCGCCGACCGGATGCGCGGCGAGCACGCGAAGTGGTACCGCTGGCTCGGCCGGACCTCGCCGGACGGCGGGACTGTCGGCAGCTACACCGGCGGCGGCTACTACCCCGCCGGGCTGCAGCGGCCCACCGAGAACTCGATCATGCGGTCGCTCGGCCGCGAGTTCAACCTCCCCGGCCGGGAGGCGATGATCGCCGGGTTCTACCGGCACGCCGCGACCGTCACCAGCACCACGCGGGCCGGAAGCACCCTGGACTCCGCCGGCCGGCTGACCGTCGAACTGCCCGTCCCCGGCACCACACTGCGCTGGTACGAGGACGGGCGCGAGCTGGTGCAGCTGCGCGACCACACCACCGTCCCGCTCTCCTCCTTCGGCTTCGCCCCCGCCCCGCGGGGCATCGGCCACCGGCTCACCGCCGTCGCGACCGACCCCACCCCGGCGGTGATCGACCCCGCACTGCGGCCCTCGCTCACCACCTCGCTGTCCTGGTGGGTGACCGGCTGACACCGCGACCGCCCGGGGC
>NZ_JBEYVJ010000711.1:0-2325 GCF_040643935.1 Kitasatospora sp. NPDC047058
GAGGACGCCCGGGCCGGCCGCTGGTCCGGCTCCGGCAAGACCGAGTGCGGCATCCACCTCTGACCCGCCCCGACCACCCTTCCGATCTCCAGGAGGGGGACGAGATCAGTGATTTGGCGTCGAGCAGGTTGACGGCCAGCTGGTTGTAGTCCACGGCCGCAGGATAGCGGGCCCGTCTTTACCAGGGCTTCGCCCCGGGGGCGGAGACGGCGTCATCCGTTCGTCGCACCAGGTGGCACACCCGGCCCTGCCGTCCCGACTGGCGGGCCGCATGCTGACCAGGAAGCGCGAGTCTGGGAAGATGACACCGGCGTCCGAGGCCGCGGTCGCAAACACCCTCATTGCCGTGCCGCGGTGGCCGCCTCGAACCCTGGTACCGGAAAGCCGCACCGCAGAGCCGCGCTCCGGCCCCGCCGGTACCCCGGAGTCGTACCGAAGGCGTACACAGCGTCGGACAGCACCGTCCGTACGCCGCAACCCGACAGGAGCGGATCGCATGCCCATCGCAACTCCCGAGGTCTACAACGAGATGCTCGACCGGGCCAAGGCGGGCAAGTTCGCCTACCCGGCCATCAACGTCACCTCGTCGCAGACCCTGCACGCCGCGCTGCGCGGCTTCGCCGAGGCCGAGAGCGACGGCATCATCCAGATCTCGACCGGTGGTGCGGAGTTCCTGGGCGGCCAGCACAACAAGGACATGGTGACCGGCGCGGTCGCCCTCGCCGAGTTCGCGCACATCGTCGCCGCCAAGTACGACATCACCGTCGCGCTGCACACCGACCACTGCCCGAAGGACAAGCTGGACGGCTACGTCCGCCCGCTGCTGGCGGTCTCCGCCGAGCGCGTGGCCCAGGGCCGCAACCCGCTGTTCCAGTCGCACATGTGGGACGGCTCGGCCGAGACCCTGAACGACAACCTGGCCATCGCCGAGGAGCTGCTGGCCCAGGCCCGCGCCGCCAAGATCATCCTTGAGGTCGAGATCACCCCGACCGGTGGCGAGGAGGACGGCGTCACCCACGAGATCAACGACGAGCTGTACACCACCGTCAACGACGCCGTCCGCACCGCCGAGGCGCTGGGCCTGGGCGAGAAGGGCCGCTACCTGCTGGCCGCCTCGTTCGGCAACGTGCACGGCGTCTACAAGCCGGGCAACGTCGTCCTGAAGCCGGAGCTGCTGCGCGAGCTGCAGGACGCGATCGGCAAGCAGTACGGCAAGAACGACCCGTTCGACTTCGTCTTCCACGGCGGCTCGGGCTCCTCCGCCGAGGAGATCGCCACCGCGCTGGAGAACGGCGTCGTGAAGATGAACCTCGACACCGACACCCAGTACGCCTTCACCCGCCCGGTCGCCGCCCACATGTTCCAGAACTACGACGGCGTGCTGAAGGTCGACGGCGAGGTCGGCCGGAAGAACACCTACGACCCGCGCACCTGGGGCAAGCTCGCCGAGGCCGGCATGGCCGGCCGCGTGGTCGAGGCCGCCCAGCAGCTGCGTTCGGCCGGCAACCGCCTGAAGTAAGCCCCCTCGGACGAAGAGGCAGGCTCTCCCGTCATGCCCCTCAGTGGTTCACTGGGGGGCATGACCACTGACCGAAACCCTTTCGACGGCCAGAACCTCCTCGGAGGCCCCGCCCCGACGAAGCTGCCCATCGAGCCCGCTCCGCTGGAGCTGCTGGCCGGCGGTGCCTCCCCGGCCGAGGTCGCGGCGAAGTACCCGACCTCCTCGCTGGCCTGGGCCCAGCTCGCCGACGACGCCTTCGCCGCCGGCCGCACCGTCGAGTCCTACGCGTACGCCCGCACCGGGTACCACCGCGGGCTGGACGCGCTGCGCCGGGCCGGCTGGAAGGGCCACGGCCCGGTGCCGTGGGAGCACGAGCCGAACCGCGGCTTCCTGCGGGCGCTGCACGCGCTCGGCCGGGCCGCCGCCGCGATCGAGGAGAAGGAGGAGGCGGAGCGCTGCGCCCAGTTCCTCCGGGACAGCTCGCCGACCGCCGCCGCCACCCTGGGCTGACCCGCCCGGTCCCGCCGCCCCCGCCGCCCGTCCGGGCAGCGGGGGCGGTCTCCGTTCGGCCTGCATACCCGGTATGTGGACATTCACCCGGTCGCCGTGCCAGGGTGTCCGGGCGAGGGGGACGCACACAACGGTTCGAAGGCTCCGCGGCCCCACCGGTCCGACAGGAAGCCTCACCGTGCCCGCAGCCAGATCCGACCAGCGCGGCTCCCGTGCGCGCGGCTCCCGCGCCGCCGGAGCCGCCGGTGCACGCGGCGGCTCGAGGACCATGAAGTACAACCTGGACCGCGAGGACTGGGCCGCGCAGCAGTGCG
>NZ_JBEYVJ010000712.1:0-2325 GCF_040643935.1 Kitasatospora sp. NPDC047058
GGCGGGAGTCGCCCTCGGGGCGGGGCCCGGCGGTGATGCCGATGCCGTGGGCGCGGCCGGTCGCCGGGGCGGTGGTGATGTACTCCTGCGGCACGATCAGCACCGCGCGCACCCCGCCGTACGCGGAGTGCCGCAGCGAGACCTTGAAGCCGTACGCCTGCGCCAGCCGGCCGACCACGGCCAGGCCGAGCCGGGGCGTCTCGCCGAGGTCGTTGAGGTCGATGCCGGCCTGCGCCTCCCGCAGCATCCGCTCGGCCCGGGCCCGGCCCTCCTCGCTCAGGCTGAGGCCGCCGTCCTCGATCTCGATCGCGATCCCGGTCTGCACCTCGACGGCGGTCAGGTGCACGCTGGTCTGCGGCGGGGAGTAGCGGGTGGCGTTGTCGAGGAGTTCGGCCACCGCGTGGATCAGCGGCTCGACGGCGGGCCCGACCACGGCGACCCCGGACACAGGGTGCAGCTCGACCCGGCGGTACTCCAGGATGCGGGACATGCCGCCGCGCAGCACGCTGTACAGCGGCACCGCCCGGCTCCACTGGCGGCCCGGGCGGGCGCCGCCGAGGACGGCGATGCTGTCGGCGAGGCGGCCGATGAGGGCGTTGCCGTGGTCGAGGGTCAGCAGGTCGTCGAAGACGGCCGGGTCGGTGCCGTGCCGGTCCTCCATCGCCCGCAGGTCCTGGGCCTGCCGGTGGACGATCGCCTGCACGCGGCGGGCGATGTTCACGAAGGCCCGCTGGGCGGACTCGCGCATGGCCTCCTCGTTGTCGACGGCCTCCAGCACGGTGCGCAGGACGGCCTGCCGGGACGCCTCGAACTGCGGGCCGGCGACGGCGTCCTGGGTCTCGTACTTCCGCAGCACCTCCCCGACGGGCTCGCCGCGCTGGAGCGTGGCCACGGCCTCGGGCAGCTCCTCGCGGGCGAGGCGGTCGGTCTCGGACTCCTGCCGGGCCAGCCGGGCGAGCAGCTCGTTCTCCAGCCGGGCACACCGCGCGCGCAAGCCCACCAGCGCGCGCCCACGGCGCGCCGCCTCGCCGGCCACCACGGCCACGGCCGCGGTGCCCACCACCCCGCACCAGACGACCCCGGCCCGGGCACCGGCGGAGGCCACCGCCGCGGTGACGACGGCGGTCGCCGCCGTCACCACCGTGGGCAGCAGCCACACCAGGACTGGAGCGGAGCGCCTGCCTCTGGGTGACGATCCTGCACGAAGCATCAGCATCCTCAAACGATCGGGAAGTTACGGACGACAGGTGGGCACGCGCACGCCGGCGGGGGGCCTGCGCTTCGCCGGCCGCCGGGTGATGCCGGCACCAGGTCTACCGCGCCCCGGGCTCGCCATGCCAATGCCCGCGCCCAGTTCGCCCATGAGGGGGGACTCCGCGGGAAACCCTCGCGCGCCGCCGGGGATTCGTGGTACGACAGCGGGCGCCAAGTCGTGGGGATGGCAGGGGCGTTGCCGGGGTTCCGGCCGCGGTCGGCGGGGCGGCCGGTGGCCGTCGTCGGCGGCTGCCGCCGGGCTTCGATCGGTGCCGAACTCACCGGTGGCACAGGAATTCCCGGGCGCGGTCGCGCAGGCCCGCGCCGGGGCCGGAGGCGGCGGCGAAGCCGGGGGCGGGCACGCCGACGACCACGACCGGGGGGAACGGGCCCGGAACGGGCACGGCGACGAGCCGGAGAAACAACTCGTTCAGGGGAATGATCCGGCCGGGATTGACACGCGGCCGGTGAAGGAGGCGGCCGGCTACCTGCCTACCCGGTCAGCGGCACGGCGAGGGCGCGCGGGCGTGAGGGTGCGCGGGGGCGGCCTGCCGGGCGGGGCGCCGGAGGGCTCAGTGGCCGCCCTTCGGCTCGGTGCAGCCGCCCTCCATGTAGACGCCGTGGGTCTCGACCTTGACGGCGGAGGCGGCGAGCCGGCCGCTGACACAGGGGCCGGTGCCGGGGACGAACAGGTCGAAGACGAGGTCGGTGCCGGAGCTGCCGACCGTGGTGCCGGCCCGCGGGTAGCCGAGCGACTCCAGCAGTCCCACGACGTCCGCCTGGCCCAGCGGCGACCCGGTGGCGCGGGCCTTGAGGGCGGCGGCGATCCGCGCGCTGTGCGCCGCGCCCCGGCAGCGGCCCTCGGCGGTCAGCTCGATCTGCTGCTTGTACATGCTGTTCTCGGCGTGCTTGGCGGCCTCCGGGTCCAGCGGGACGGCGCTTGCCGTACCGGTGGCGGAGGGGCTCGCCTTGGCGGACGCGCAGCCGAGGGCGGCCACCTCGGGGAACAGCCGGTCGTGCTCCTCGACGCGCCGGCGGGCCTGCTCGGCGTAGTCGGGCTTCCCCGTGCCG
>NZ_JBEYVJ010000713.1:0-2319 GCF_040643935.1 Kitasatospora sp. NPDC047058
CGGACCCGGCCGCCACGAGATCCTGGAACCGAGTCCGCGCCGCACTATTCAAAGCCGGACAGTTGGGGGGAATCCCCTATCGAACGCCCTCTGAGAGCCGGACGAGCTGTCGGATCCAGTCTTCTCCACCCCGGCGCGCCGCACCTGAGTACCCGTACTCAAGCGGGTACCCAACCCCGAACCGGCCCTCGACGGCGCGGCGCACACCCGGCGGAGACCACTGTCAGGGTCGCCGCCTACCCTACGACCGGCAGGGCACGGCGCCCGCACCCACGAAGGCCCACAGGAGGCCCACCATGACCGAGCGGCCCCGCGTCGACACCTACGCCGAGCAGCCCGGCACGCCGCCCGACGGGCACATGGTGCTTGCGTACCGGGTCGACCTGGAGACGGCGGACGGTTGGGAGGTGGACGACTACGCCGCGCAGGTACCCGTCGAGATCACCGATGCCGACCCGACGAGCAACGCGCAGCGCGTCGCACAGACCACCGCCGACGAAGTGCTCGCCGGCCACGCCCCGGACGTGGTGCGCGTCCGGGTGCTGGTCTGGGCCGGCCGCCCAGGACGCGACGAGGACGCCACCGCGGTCGCCGAGCGTTCCCGCGCCTGACCCCTTGCGCGCTGCAGACATCGACGCCGGCACGTCCGAGGTGCGCAGGCATGCTCACGGACTGGGCCCGGGGGCAGATCGTCGAAGCCGCCGGCTGCGGCTACAGCCCGACACCTTGCCCCCGGTGTGCACCTCTACGCCCTTGTGGCGTCACCGTATGCGGCTGACACTCACCAGGCATGGGGGACAACACCGTTTGGATTGCCGGGATCACCGGGGCGACCGCCATCGTGAGCGGATGGCTCACAAGCCGAAGTGGCGCCCGTGCCCTGCGGTATCAGACGGATTCCGCCGCGCGCTCCCGCCGTGAAGAGCAGCAGCTCGAACGGCAACGGGCCGCCTACGCCACCTTGATCGAGCACATCCACACGGTCGGGGCGCTGCACGGAGAAGCGCAGCTGGCTGTGGCCGAGCCGGACCCACAGCTCCGGGCAGACCAGGCCCGCGACCCCTCCGCCTCTTGCCATGACAGCACTACCGTTTCTGGGCTCTGTACCACTTGAGGAGAGCGGTAAGCGTGTCCCGGTCGGCCTCGCCGTTCAGCTCGGCAGTGAGGTCGTCGGGGCAGAGCTCGTAAAGGTCACCCCACCATCGGCGCCCTCGGTTGTCCCAGATGCGGTACCCACCAGGCACACCTCTGGCCACGTAGCGACGCCTACTCATGAAGCCCCCCACGGAAAGTAAGGCCCACGCCTTAGCGCACCTTTCTTCCCTCGCGCTCTACCGGCAGCAGACTACGGCAGATCTCAAACGTGGTCTGAAGGAGTCGTTCCGGGCCCCGCTCGGGCTAACGTGCGGGCATGGCCGAATCACCCGTCGCCCGGTTCTACGACCGGCTCGCCGCCGACTACCACCGTATGTACGCCGACTGGGAGGCCGGAATCGCCCGGCAGGGGGCGAGCCTGGACGCCCTGATCCGCGGCCGGCTGGGCGATGTGCCGGCCGAGGTGCTGGACTGCGCCTGCGGGATCGGTACGCAGTCGATCGGGCTGGCTGCCCGGGGGCACCGGGTCACCGCCACCGATCTCAGCGCGGTGGCGGCCGCCCGCGCGGCCCAAGAGGCGGACGGGCGTGGCCTCCGGCTCGCGGTCGCGGCCGCCGACATGCGCCGGCTGCCGGTCGCCGACGGCCGGTTCGACGTGGTCGTCTGCGCCGACAACGCGCTCCCGCACCTGCTCGCCGAGGACGATGTCCTGGCCGCCCTCGGCGAGATGCGCCGCGCCCTGCGCCCGGGTGGTCTGTTGCTGCTCTCCACCCGCCCGTACGACGAGCTGCGGGCCGTCCGGCCCTCGTCCACGCCGCCGCAGGTGTCGGCCGACGCCCACGGGCGGCGGACCGTCACCTTCCAGCTCTGGCAGTGGCACGAGGACGGCGAGCGCTACGACCTGGAGCTCTTCCAGCTGACCCCGGCGGGCGCGGAGGGCGGGGCGAAGGCTGCGGTGGAGGCTGGGGCGGACGGGCCGGAGGGCGCCGAGGGCGGGTGGCACGTCGAGGTCCGGCGCTCGGCGTACTGGGCGCTCTCCCGGGCCCAGTTGACCGCCTACGCCGCGCAGGCCGGGTTCACCGACGTGACCTGGGAGCTGCCGGAGCGCACCGGGTTCTTCCAACCGGTCCTGATCGCCCGCGTGCCGTGACCGGTCCGGCCGGCCGGTTCGCCGGCGCCGACGTCCTCGGGACCGGCGGTGACGGCCCGGCAAGCCGCACCACC
>NZ_JBEYVJ010000714.1:0-2318 GCF_040643935.1 Kitasatospora sp. NPDC047058
GGCTGCGCCCAGCAGCCGTATGGTCGATCGGATCACGACGTGTGCTCCCTTCCGGCCATGGCCGGGCGGGCCCGTGCGGGGGCCGGTGTGGGGGAGGCCATGGCGAGTGACGTGGGGGTGGTCGGCGGGAAGCCCGGTCACGGGTGTCGCGACCCTGACAGGCATGGGGTGCCAGGGGTGCGCGCGCCGCAACCGCAGGGAAGCGTAGGAGCCCCCTGACGCAACGTCAATAGGTCTGGACCATTCTGGTCCGCCCCCGCCCGGTCGGGACCGGGCGGGGGCAGGCGCGGCTCAGTCGGCCGCGTGGCCGTGCAGCACCAGTGCCCAGCACAGGCACCCGAGCGCCGCCGTGCAGAGCAGCGCCCGCGCCACGTTCCACCGCACCCAGCGCGCCTCGAAGCGGCTGCGCACCGCCGCCGGATCGGCGATCCGGCCGGGTTCGCCGGCGGCTGCCAGGGCGTCGTTCAGCGGGATGTTGATCGCCCGCGTCACCACCAGCGACGCCGAGTAGAGGACCAGCGCCGCCACCAGGGGCGGCAGCACGTCGTGCCCGTCGGCCGGCAGGTGCAGCGCCACCGCCGCGGCCGTGGTCACCAGGGCCCCGACGAAGCCCAGCAGGAACCACCCGTTCAGGATGGCCACGTTGATGCGCTGCATCACCTCGATGAACGTCCGGTCCTCCGTCCCGCGCAGGCCCGGCATCACCGAGCACGCGTACGCGTAGAACAGGCCCGCGCTCAGCCCGGTGGTGATGGTGGCAGCCATGAGCACGACCGCACGCGACAGTTCCATCGGACGTATCCCCTCTCCGACCGGCGGCTTCCCGCGGAGCCGTGACCACGTCATCGTGACCACGTCGCCGCGACCACGTCGCCGCGGTCACCACGGCGACCACGCCGGCGTGAACACGGCGCCGCTGCGCCGATCATCCCCCGTAGCGCCGGACGAAGCCCGTCCGACATTCAAGACTCTCTCAAATGACGATCCGTCAAGCCATGTCCAGGCGTCTACGCTTACCCCATGGACACGCTCACCGGCCTGCTCGACGGCCCCAAGGCCCGGGGCGCCTTCCTGCTCCGCTCGATCCTCACCCCGCCGTGGTCGCTGCGGATCGAGGACGGGGCGCCGCTGTCGGTGATCACCGTGGTCCGGGGCGAGGCCTGGATCGTGCCCACGGGCGGCTCCCCGCTCCTGCTGTCGCCCGGCGACGTGGCGATCATGCGCGGACCCGAGCCGTACGTGGTGGCCGACACCCCGGACACCCCGGTCGACGTCGTGATCGGCCCGGGCCAGGCGTGCTCGCGTGACGGCGTCGACCTCTCCGGGGAGATCGTCGGCGTCCGCACCTGGGGCGAGGTCACCCCCGGCGACGAGCACTCCACCGTTCTGCTCTCCGGCACCTACCAGGCGGAACACGAGATCGGCCGGCGCCTGCTGGACCACCTGCCGACCCTGCTGGTCCGCCCGGCCGGTACGGACGCCGCCGCCACCGAGGACACCCTCGTCCGGCTGCTGACCACCGAGACGACCCGCGACGAGCCCGGCCAGGAACTCGTCCTGGACCGGCTGCTGGACCTGCTCGTCGTCGGCGTGCTGCGCAGCTGGCTCGCCACCCCGGACAGCGGCGCCCCCGCCTGGTACCGCGCCCAGCACGACTCCGTGGTCGGCCCGGTCCTGCGCCTGATGCACGACGACCCGGCCCGCGCGTGGACGGTCGCCGCACTGGCGTCCGAGGTCGGCGTCTCGCGCGCCGGGCTGGCCCGCCGTTTCACCACCCTGGTCGGGGAACCCCCGATGGCCTACCTGGCCACCTGGCGGCTGGCCCTCGCCGCCGACCTGCTCCGCGACCCCGGGCACACCGTCGCCTCGGTGGCCCGCCGTGTCGGCTACAGCAACGCCTTCGCCCTCAGCGCCGCCTTCAAGCGCGTCCGCGGCCTCACCCCCCAGGAACACCGCCGCCTCGCCGCGGAGGCCCCGTCCGCCACCGCCCCGGGTACCGCTGCCGCCGCGACCACGGTGGTCCTGGCGTCCTGACACCGCCGCCTGGCGGGAGGTTCAGGACGGTCCCACCTTTTGCCGGGCGCCCCGGTCGACGGCCTGGAGGCCCCGCAGCGCGTCGGTCACCTCGCGGTCGGGGACCTGGCGGAAGTCCTCGTACCAGGGCCCGATCGCGTGGAGGTAGGGGTGCGCGGAGAGGCAGACGAGTTCGTCGACGTCGTCGCGGAGTTCCCCGGCGGCACGGACGTCGCACACCGGCAGGGCGAGGACGAGCCGGGCGGGCCGCTCGGCGCGCACCCGGCGGACCGCGGCGTGCACGG
>NZ_JBEYVJ010000715.1:0-2310 GCF_040643935.1 Kitasatospora sp. NPDC047058
GGCGGCCGCACCCCGTGTCTGGAGGGGCAGAAGACCCTGCTGCCCACCGCGGCCAAGCTGGGAAGCGGCCGGCATGCCGTGCTGCTCGGCGGCGGCGAGCGCACGGTCCAGCTGCTCGGCGTCGGGGCGCAGCCGCGGGTCGCGGCCCAGGACGGCGGCCAGTACCGGGCCGAGCGGGCCCGAGCGGGCGGGCGGCGGCAGCGGCTCGTCCAGGACGGCGGCGAGGGTGGCCAGCGTGGTGCCGCGGCGCAGCGGGTGGTGGCCCTCGACCGCGACGTACAGCAGCATGCCGAGCGACCAGAGGTCGGAGGAGGGGTTGCCCTCCTCGCCGCGGATGCGTTCCGGGGCGATGTACTCGGGCGAGCCGATCAGCGCGCCGGTCGCGGTGAGCGCGGTGGCGTCCTGCATCGCGGCGATGCCGAAGTCGGTGAGGACCGGGCTGCCGTCGGCGCGGAGCAGCACGTTGCCGGGCTTGACGTCGCGGTGCAGGATGCCGGCCGTGTGGGCGGTCCGCAGGGCGGCGAGCACGCCGCGGCCGATCCGGGCGGCCTCGGGGACGCTGAGCGGGCCCTTGGCGATCCGGTCGGCGAGACTGCCGCCGGTGACCAGTTCCATCACCAGCCAGGGGTGCGGATGCTCGGGCGTGTCGATGATGTGGTGGATCACCGCGACGTTGGGGTGCTGGAGGCGGGCGAGCGCCCGGGCCTCGCGCAGCACGCGTTCGCGCAGCTCGTGAGCACCGTCGGGGTCGGCCTCGGCCATCGCCGGGTCGGGCGGGCGGACCTCCTTGAGCGCGACCTCGCGGTGCAGCGCGTTGTCCCGCGCACGCCAGACCAGGCCCATGCCCCCGCCGCCGAGGCGTGCGATCAGTTCGAAGCGGCCGTCGATGAGCCGCGCCTGCGGCCCCCCAGTGTTCATGGCGCACATCGTAGAGGTCCCCACCGACCACCTCGGCGGCCACGGGTGCGGACGGCGGCTCGGGGGACGACCGGACGGCGGCTCCGGGGGACGACCGGACAACCGGCCGCCGACTGTACGACCGCCCAGGCGGGCCGGCGCCGCGCCGTGCGGATCACCAATGGTCTACCCACGGGTCGGTCAACAGGATGTCAGCGCTCCTCAACCTCCGATCCCCGCCGACGCCGGCCATCGCGCCGCGTCGGCACGAGAAGGGACTCCTCGATGTCCATGGGCTTCCTGCGCCGACTCGCCGCCGGCAAGGCGCTCGCGATCGGCGCCGTCCTGACGGTCGCCGTGTCGGGTACCGCGTACGCCAACACCGTCGGTGTGACGGTGAAGACGCCCGGCGCCACCGCCGGCCCCGTCTCCACGTTCTCCGAGATCTCCACCCACGCGGACTGCGCGAGCGGCCTGGTCTCCGGCGGCGGCATCAACCAGGCGATCGGCACCGGCAGTTCGTCCAACGGCAACCACGTCAACGGCACCGAGCCGAGCTCCGACGGCTCGACCGAGTACCTCGGCTCCACCGGCGTCGTCGGCACCGACGTGACCCACTGGCTCGCCATCGGCGGCAGCGGCGGCGCGGTCAACGCCTCCTTCTCCACCACGCCGTACGCGGTCTGCTTCACCAGCAACCTGATCAACCACACCCAGGTGGTGATGAACAAGGTCGCGGGTCCGAGCGCGGCCTCCACCGTGGCCCTGGTCGTGGCGACCTGCCCGTCGGGCACCCGTCTGCTCGGCGGCGGCGCCCGGACCACCCCCGCCGACGTCGGCAGCCTCAAGCCGATCGCGAGCTACCCGACGTTCAACAACTCCGCCCACGACTACGGCCGGAAGGCCGCGTCCAACGGCGAGACCAACCCCGACTCCTGGGCCGCGGTCGGCTGGAACGGCGGTGGCGGCGGCACCACCAACGAGACCTACGCCTACGCCGTCTGCAGCGGTGCCAACATCAACGTCAGCGGGGCCACCGTCACCGTCCGCAACAGCGAGGCGAGCGGTCCGAACGCGGCGACCAGCGGCCAGACGGTGACGGTCGGCTGCGGCGGCAACGACGGCAAGCTGGTCAGCGGCGGCGCGGCCATCAGCAGCGGCAACGTGACCGGCGCCGACTTCACCGGCCCGGGCTCCGGTGGCGACCACCTCAACGGCAGCTACCCCAGCGACTCCGGCGGCAACCCGGTCGCCGACGGCACCACCACCGCGTCCTACTGGACGGCCTACACCCACACCGGCGGCGCCGGCTCCTCGGGGAGTTCGGCTATCGTCGCCCCACAACAACAGAAAGCCCCGGCGGGTGCTGGACACACCCCCGGGGCCATGGAGCCGCGGAGGGCTCAATGACGC
>NZ_JBEYVJ010000716.1:0-2263 GCF_040643935.1 Kitasatospora sp. NPDC047058
TCATCGAGGGGCGGATCGTTCTGGTGTCGCCCACCTGGGACCACGAGAACGTCGCCGCGAAGATCCGCCGCCAGCTCGACCTGCGCGTCGACGACCTCGGCTGCATCAGCGGCTCCGGCAACCTCGACCTGCCAGGCTCCCCGAACTGGTACATGCCCGACCTCGCCGTCATCCCCGAAGACCTCGCCAAAGGCGCCGGTGCCCTCACCCCCGACCAGACCCTCTTGGTCGTCGAAGTCACCTCCGACTCCAACGGCGACACCGACCGCCCCACCAAGCGCAAGCGCTACGCCCAGTACGGTGCCCCGTTGTACCTGCTCGCCGACCGGCAGAACCGGACCTGCACCCTCTTCTCCGAGCCCCACGACCTCGGCTACGCGGTCGTGGACGGCCCCCACTCGTTCGGCACCCCGATCCACCTTCCCGAGCCGTTCGACCTGATCATCGACACCGCAGCGTTCTGACGGGCGAAGTCCGAGCCTCGTGATTCAGCCCAGCGGCACACTGCCGCAGGCACGGCCGACGTGGATGGCGGCGCCCATCGCGGTGGCCAGGGCGGGCAGCTCGCGCCGAAGGTTGCCAAGCACCGTGGCGGGCATCGCCGCGGCGAGCGCACACCGCGACCTGCTCGCCCGCCGCCGGCTCAGGCAACCCGCCCGGCGAACGGGCTGCCGTGACCACATCCGCGGCCAAGGTGTAGCGGAGCACGGCTCCAAGACGTGGCCGCCGTCCGCCAGGGCACCGCGAACCGTGTCAGCCCGGCTCGTCAACAGCCCTTGAGGGCGGGCACATACGGGAGTACGGGAGCCTCCCTTAGAAGATCAACGGGTGGCGATGCGCAGGGCGAGGCGGGTGCTGGAGTGGGCGACGCCCGCGTCGTGCTTGAGCCGGCGCAGCAGTTGGTCGAGCCCGGCGGCGTCGGGGATGCGGGCCCGGAGCAGGTAGTCGTACTCGCCGGTGACGTGCGCGGTCTCGGTGACGCCGGGCAGCCGCAGGGCCAGCGTCTCGAAGGTGTCGCTGTCCGTCTCCGGGCGCAGCCGGACGTCGATGAAGACGGTCAGGCCCGGGCGGGCGGCGTCCGCGGCCGGGTCGACGAGCGTGGTGAAGCCGCGGATCACGCCGGTGCGGAGCAGCCGGCGGACCCGGTCGGCCGTTGCGTTGGCGCTCAGGCCGACCCGGGCGCCCAGGTCGCGGTAGGAGATCCGCGCATCGGTGCGCAGTTCGCCGAGGATTTCTCTGTCCAGGTCGTCCATGCCGCGATTGTCGCGGTCGGGGCCGGAAATCGACCGCTGATTTTCGTCCGGATGGGGGACGGTGGCGCGCATGACGGGTGTGACGGGCGCCGTGGGCGCATGGGTGGCGGGGGCGGGCGCGGGGCTCGGGGTGGCGGTGCCGCTGGGCGCGGTCGGGGTGCTGCTGCTGGAGGAGGGGCGGCGCGGGCGCGCGGCGGCGGTGAGTGCGGCGTGTGCGGTGGCCTTCGTCGACATGGTGTACGCGGCTCTCGCCACGGCGCTCGGTGTTCGGCTCGCACCAGTTCTGGCCGGCTGGGAGGGGTGGGCGCGGGCCGTTTCGGCGGCCGTGCTGATGGTGGTGGCGCTCCGGGGTCTGCTGGGGCTGCGGCGCATGCCGGTGACGGCGGGTGCGGGAGAGGCCGGCCGGGGCGTGGGGGAGGGCGCGGCGCCGGCCGGCGGGCCTGCGCGGACCTTCCTGCGGTTTGCCGGGCTGACGGCGGTGAACCCGACCACGGCGCTGTACTTCGCCGCCTTCGTCACCGGCGGCGGCGGGCCCGGTGGCGGTCCGGGCGGCGGTCTGACCAGCGGCTTCGGCGCGGTGGCCTTCGTGGCGGGGGTGCTGCTGGCGTCGCTGACGTGGCAGCAACTGCTGGCGGCCGTAGGCGTTTCGCTCGGCTCGCGGCTCTCGCCGCGGGCCCGCAGGCTCACCTACTGCGCCGGATACGGACTGGTTGCGTACTACGCACTGTGCATGGCATGGCCACGGTGAGTAGCAAGTGTGGTCGACGCCACGTCCGGTTCTCGCGGAATCGGGAACTCCGGCGCGGCTGGTGACGGTGCGTCAGTGATCCGTCGCACTGGGTGGGTAGTGCGCGGCGCATGACGGGCGGACAGATGTGAGCTAGGGCGCGGCAATTGAACATTCGATCTTCAAAATTTTCTCAAAGCCGGTCGATTCGGGCGGGCCTTCATGATCGATACCGCCGGTAACAGTCAACTGACCTGCGATGTCCAGGAATTGCTTGAAGCGG
>NZ_JBEYVJ010000717.1:0-2262 GCF_040643935.1 Kitasatospora sp. NPDC047058
GGCCGCATCCAGTCGCCGATCACCGCGAGCCTGGCCGCCTTGGCGGCCTTGATCTGCCCGGCCCGCGCGGCCAGGTAGCCGGAGTTTAGGGGCGAGGGAGGATGCGGCACGGCGTCGCGCCGCCGCCACCGGATGACCGGTCGAGGCCGAGGCCACAGGGCAGCGGGTCGTGCTTAATGCGAAGAACTTGCGTCCGACTGGACGCCCACTCGATGATCAATTCCAAGGGTCGCTGGACGGGGCAGTAGGCAGTTTCGTTCCGGCGGATCGGCCTGCGAGAGTGTGGCCATGAGTGACGTAGTTATCCGTCAGGCCGACTCTGATGACGCGCCCGCGCTGGCAGCCATGCGCTGGCGGTTCAAGGTGGAGGACGGCGGAGATGAAGTCCCGCAGGAAGAAGAAGAGTTCACCGCCGAGTGCACGCAGTGGCTGCGTTCCCGGATGGCCGGGCCGTGGCGTGTCTGGGTCGCGGAAGTGGGCGGCCGGCCCTGTGGGCACGTCTTCGTGTGCCTCGTGGAGAAGGTCCCGAGTCCCTACCCGGGCTCCGACACCCTCGGCTACGTGACCAACTTCTACGTCGTCCCCGAACAGCGCAATCGCGGCCTGGGCAGGGCCCTGCTCGACGAGGCGACCGGCTATGCGCGCGCCCACGGCCTGGATACGTTGATCGTGTGGCCCTCCGAGCGCAGTGCGCCGTTGTACCGGCGCTGCGGATTCGACGGACCGGAGGAGCTTCTCGAACAGCCCGTGGCGCCCAGCTGAGCGAAGATCTCGCAGTGACTGCGCGGACGATGCGAGGGCGCCCAAGGTCCCGCGACGTCCGGCCGTGGGTATCGCTCCGCGGCTCAGCGACGCCGAGCTGGTAACGCTGGCGATGATGCAGGCGATGCTCGGCTTCACCTCCGAGGCCCGCTGGCTGCGTCATGCCGGCGCCCACCTGCGCCACCTCTTTCCGTACCTGCCCCAGCAGCCCGGCTACAACAAGCGTCTGCGCAAGTCAGCCGAGCTGATCCGCCGGATCACAGCTGTTCAAACCACTGCGACAGGTCATCGAGTCGGTCAACGAGACCTTCAAGGGCCAGCTCGACCTCGAACGGCACCGAGGCCGCACCCCCAACGGCGTTGCCGTCCGAGTCCTGCAACGCATCCTCGCGCTCACCACGGCGATCTGGCACAACGACCGCAATGGCCAGCCGACCATGCGAGCACTCACCGCCTACGACCACTGAACCCCTTGGAATTGATCATCTCGGCCAGACCGTCGGCCCCGGTCGTGCCAGGATGCTCGGTATGTCTGCTCGTGCACTGAGCTTCGGCGCAATCGCGGAAGCCTATGAGAGGTTCCGGCCGGGGTATCCCGACGAGCTCCTCGACCTGGTGATGACGTACGCGGGCCGGCCGGTTCGGACGGCCCTGGAGATCGGGGCGGGGACAGGCAAGGCGACCCGCCTGTTCGCCGGGCACGGGGTCATGGTCACGGCGACGGAGCCCGACCCCGCCATGCTCGCCGAGCTGAGCAAGGCGGTGCCGACGCACGTGACGACGGTGCGGGCCGCGTTCGAGGACCTGCAGCCAGGCGAGACCTACGGGTTGGTCTATGCGGCGGCAGCCCTGCACTGGACGCGCCCGGAGGACCGGTGGTCGAGAGTGGCCGCGCTCCTGGAACCGGAGGGTGTGTTCGCCTCGTTCGGCGGCCCGGTGCAGCTGGCCGACCCGGCGATCGAGGAGTCCGTGCGGGCGGCTCGGGCGCCGTTCCTGGAGAGCGACGAGGTTCCGTCTCCCGACGGCACTGCTCCCGATGAGGACATGCAGTGGCCGGGTACGGAGCTGCAACGATCTCCGTTTTTCATCGACGTCCAGCAGGCCGTCGTCAGGCGGCGCCTGACGATGAACGCTCCCGACTACGTCGGCTACCTGTCGACCGTCTCCGCCTATCTCCAACTGCCGGATGCGAGGCGGCAGCAGGCGTACGACGCGATCACGGCGGTCCTGCCCGGGACGGTCGAGATCGCCGCCGACATCATCGTCCATCTCGCCCGCCGGCGAGCCGGGTAGGTGAAGCCGGGGCCGAGGACCCGGCCTCACCCGGCCTCACCCGGCCGGGGCGGCGACCAGCCGGCGGAGGGCCATCGGTTCGGCCAGGACGACGGCCAGGACCTCGACGGCGTGGCGGACGTGGCCGGTGGACAGGTGCGCGTCGAGCGCCCGGTCATCCGTCCACTCCTCGACCACGGCCATCCGGGCGGCGTCGTTGGGGTCGGC
>NZ_JBEYVJ010000718.1:0-2233 GCF_040643935.1 Kitasatospora sp. NPDC047058
GGACGCGGACGTGGTGCTCGATCACGGGGCTCCTCGCGGGGGCTCGGCGGGACTGCAGCACGACGAGCCTTCCCCATGACCGCGGCGCGGGCTTGCAGGCCACACGGGCAATCCGGACATCCGCGCCCGGACATCCGCGCCAGGGCGGAGAACGCCGGCGGGCGGCGTGCGCCGACGCGGTGTCGGAGTACGTCGCCTGCGGGCGGTGCGGGCGGTGCGGGCGGTGCGGGCGGTGCGGGCGGTGCGGCCAGCAGCCCGCACGCACGGTCACTTCGGGTCCCGGTCGAACACCGCCTTGGACCAGCGGTAGCCGAGCGCGGTCAGGGCGAGGCACCAGGCGAGGGCCAGCCAGCCGTTGTCGCCGATCCCGGTGCCGAGCAGCAGCCCGCGCAGGGTCTCGATGGCCGGGGTGAACGGCTGGTACTGGGCGATCGGCTGGAACCACCCCGGCATCGCGTCGACCGGGACGAAGGCGCTGGAGATGAGCGGCAGGAAGATCAGCGGCATGGCGTTGTTGCTGGCGGCCTCGGCGTTCGGGCTGACCAGGCCCATCCCGACCGCGATCCAGGTGAGCGCCAGGGCGAACAGCGTCAGCAGCCCGAAGGCCGCGAGCCACTCCAGCGGTGTGGCGTCGGTGGAGCGGAAGCCGATGGCCACCGCGACGGCGCCGACGAGGACGACACTGGCGACCGCCTGCAGCACGCTGCCGACGACGTGTCCGATGAGCACGGATCCGCGGTGGATCGCCATGGTGCGGAAGCGGGCGATGATGCCCTCGGTCATGTCGTTCGAGACCGAGACCGCCGTCCCGATCGTGGTGCTGCCGATGGTCATCAGCAGGAGGCCCGGCACGAGGTAGGCGATGTACCGGGAGCGGTCGGCGCCGTGGCCGCCGATGCCCGCGCTCATGACGTCGCCGAAGACGTAGACGAACAGCAGCAGCAGGACGATCGGCGTCAGCAGCAGGTTCAGGGTCAGCGACGGGTAGCGCCGTGCGTGCAGCAGGTTGCGCCGCAGCATCGTGGTCGAGTCGCGGACGGCGAGGGCGAGCGAGCTCATCGGGCGTTCTCCTCGGGCTGGTTGGGAACGTCGTCCGGGCCGGTCAGGGCGAAGAAGACGTCGTCGAGGTCGGGCGTGTGCACGGTCAGTTCGTCCGCCTCGATCCCGGCGGAGTCCAGGCGGTCGAGGACGGCGCGCAGGTCGCGCTGGCTGCCGTCGCTCGGGAGCTGCAGGACCAGCGCCTCGTCGTTGCGCGAGGCGTCGGGCAGGGCCGAGGCGGCCGACCGGTACGCGGCCGGGTCGGCGAAGCGGAGCCGGACGTGCCCGCCGGGGATCAGCCGCTTCAGCTCGTCGGAGGTCCCCTCGGCGACGATCCTGCCGTTGTTCAGCACCGCGATGCGGTCGGCGAGCTCGTCGGCCTCCTCCAGGTACTGGGTGGTGAGGAAGACCGTGACGCCGCCGGTGACCAGGTCGCGGATGATCCGCCACATGGTGTGGCGGCTGCGCGGGTCGAGACCGGTGGTGGGCTCGTCGAGGAAGATGATCCGCGGGTTGCCGACCAGGGTCATGGCGATGTCCAGGCGGCGCTTCATGCCGCCGGAGTAGGTGGAGGCGGGCTTCCTGGCGGCCTCCACCAGGTCGAAGCGCTCCAGCAGTTCGGCGGCGATGCGCCGGCCCTCGCGCCTGGGCAGGTGGTGGAGGTCCGCCATGAGGAGCATGTTCTCCTCGCCGGTGATCAGGCCGTCGACGGCGGAGAACTGCCCGGTGACGCCGATCGCCGCGCGCACGGCCTGCGGGGCGGTGGCGAGGTCGTGTCCGGCGACCTGCACCTGTCCGCCGTCGGCGGTGATGAGGGTGGAGAGGATCTGCACGGTGGTGGTCTTGCCGGCGCCGTTCGGCCCGAGCAGCGCGAACACCGAGCCGGCCGGGATGCGCAGGTCGATCCCGTCGAGCACGGCCTTGTCGCCGTAGGACTTGCGCAGACCGAGGGCGGAGACGGCGACCGGCGGCTGAGGCTCGCCGGCGGCCCGCCTGGGGGCGGGCAGGGCGGACGAAGGCATGGGGCTCTCCCGTTCGAAGGCTGAGGTGGCTGGGGAGTACGGGGATCCGGGCGGGTTCGGTCCTGGTCCGGCGGTCGTCCAGGCCGGTGGTGTCAGAGGCTGCGGGCGGTGATGTCGCCGTGCTGGGTGGTGGCGCGGATGTCGAGGCCGGGGGTGCCGTCGTTGCGGAGGGC
>NZ_JBEYVJ010000719.1:0-2224 GCF_040643935.1 Kitasatospora sp. NPDC047058
CCGTTTTGGGAGCCCGCCGCGGAAGCGCTCGGCACCGCGGCCAGGGCCGGCAGGGGCCACATGGCGCCGAGCCGCCACCGGCGCTTCCACACAGACGGCGACCAGCCAGCCCAGCCACGACGGGCCGGAGAACCGGGGAAGACCGTCGGACGCGTCCTGGCCCGCCAGCGCCACGTACCCGGCTGCCACGACGGCCGCCGCGCAGGCGTCGACCGCCAGCAGATGCGCGGAGAAGTCGAAGCGCAGGCGCAGCAGTACGCCGGTGAGCAGCAACGGGCCACGCTTTCGGATCGGACCGTGGTCGTACCGCCCGGATCGTGGTGGGCCGGGCCGAGACCGGTTTCAGGGCCCCTGTGCTGGTTTCATCGCCGGGCCAGCGAGCAGAAGCGCTGCGTTGCCCGACGGCGAACGAGAGCGAACGGAGGCCCGTCATGGCCTGGATCCTCTTCCTCATTCTGGTCGCGGTCATCCTCGGGATCATCGGCGTGGCCGCGGACGGGCTCCTCTACCTCCTCATCATCGGCATCCTCGTCTTCCTCGTCGCCCTCGCGCTCGGTGGGACGTATCTGCGCAAGGGCCGGTCCGTGCGGTAGTCCGGCCCGCCGGAGCGAAGACCTCCGGCGGACGCCCCCCGACGGCGGGCGCGGTCCGGGCCGTGTGGCGGCTGGCGTCAGCGAGCGTCCCGGCCGGTGGCAGCCGGCAGCGGTCGTACCGGTCTCACGGGCCGTGTCGGCGCGACCGGCTATCGTCGGCCCATGGATCTTGCAGCAGAGGCCCGGTCGGCGGCCGACGCCGAGGAGAGCTGGTACCTGGAAGCGGCCTTCATACCCGGGACCAGGCTCGGCACGCGGTGCGGCGATCCGGCGACGCCCGTCCGGGTCACCGAGGTGCGGGACGTGGCCACGATCCGCGTTCCCAGCGGCCGGCTCGTCGTCGACGCGCCGTGGCCGGAGGAGGAGGTATCGGACCTACGGCCGCGGACCGGCCGGGAACTCGCCCAGCGGATCCCGGCCGGAACCTTCCGAATGGAGGCCGCCTGGACGGAAGCCCCGTACGAGTTCATGGGCGAGCGCTTCGACGGCCGGGAGCTCGCCGCCGTCCGTCTCCGCATCACCGAGGCCCCCGTGGCCCACTGGGAGATGGCCCTCGGTGTGGGCGAGGACATCGAGCGGATCCGCCCCGGGAAGCGGACCGGGTTCGAGACCGAGACGAACATGGGGAGTTTCGCCGACGCCACGGCCTGGCCGGTGCTGACGGACCCGTTCCTGGAATTCTGGCGCGGCTGCCAGACCGGCAACCGGCAGCCCCGGCGCACGGAAAGCCTCTTCGACGGCGAGTTCGAGCGCGTGGCCGACGACGAGCACGGGGCCGACCTCGTGACGTTCGGTGCCGAAGGATCCTCGGTGGTCTGGCTGGGACGCTCGCAGACCGGGGCCGTCGCCTCGGTCGCCGTGGCTTCCGGGTATCACCTGTTCGTCCGGGAGCCATCGATCTGAGGGCCCCGCCAGCCGCCAGGCCTCCAGCCGAGGCGTGCGCAGCGGTGAGGCCGGGTCCCCGGGCAGGTACAGCCCGGTCGGCGGACCGTCGCGCCTCCGCACGGACAGCCCGCGGCAGGCTGCGAGCCCCGCGTCCACCGGCGCCGGGACCCGAGGCCATGGTGAAGCACTGTCATGCAGTCAAATGACCGATGCCACACGCACGACCGTGACGGGACAGTGGAGGTGCTCCGAGAGCAGACACATCGGACCACACCTTTGGAGTTATCACCATGAAGAAACTGCCGCGCACGCTGGCGAGGACGGCCGGAGTCCTGGGCCTCGCCGTGGCCGCGCTGACCGCCCTGCCGGCCTCCCCGGCCATGGCAGGCACCTCCGCCACGGCCGGCTGCACCAAGTACTACAAGTTCGACAACATCCAGGTCCAGGTGGACAACTGCTCGAGCGGCTGGGTCTGGATCTACACCGGCAACGGAACCTACTTCAAGGGCACCGTCCACGTCACGGACAACTTCGGCCACGACCGGGGAGAACTGACGGCGGACCGGGGCAAGGCCAACGCGACCAAGTACTTCTCGCCGGTCGGGACCATCCGCATCTGCGGCACCAAGTACCTCGGCTGGACTCCTCCCCTGAGCCCGTGGTGGACCGACTGCGGCACCGAGATCCGCGTGTCGTGACCACCCGGCCGTGAGCGCGGGGGCGGTCCGCCGACGATGCCGGCGGAC
>NZ_JBEYVJ010000720.1:0-2215 GCF_040643935.1 Kitasatospora sp. NPDC047058
GCATGGTCGAGCTGCTGAAGCAGGGCCAGTACCAGCCGTTCCCGGTCGAGGAGCAGGTCGTCTCCATCTGGGCCCCTCCTACCGCCCGCCGATCGCATCCCGCCGAGCGCCGGCGCGCTGCGCCCGCTGCTGCCCGACCTGGCCGACCGGCTCCCGCCCCACCCGCCGGGCACGGGCGACGGGCTGCCCGGTCGTCACCTCCTGGTCCAGGCGGTGCGCGCCCTGCTGGGCGTGCTCGGCGAGGTGGTCCTCGTCATCGAGGACCTGCACTGGGTGGACGACGCCACCCGCGAGCTGCTCCTGCTGCTCGCCCGGGACATGCCGCCGGGGCTGGCCCTGGTCCTCACCTACCGCGCGGAGGACCTGCCGCCGGACACCCCCGTCCTGGGCGCCGCCTACCGGCGCCCGGGCGGCGTCGGCGGGGCGCTGCTCCGGCTCCGCCCGCTGGCCGAGGACGAGGTCCGTGAACTGGCCCGCGCCGCCCTCGGGCCGCGGGCGACCGCCGCCCTCACCCGGGTGCTGTTCGACCGCAGCGAGGGCCTGCCGCTGGTCGCCGAGGAGGACCTGATCACGCTGTGCGAGCAGCGCACCCCCGGCGGGCTCACCGACGCCGCGGACCTCGCCGCCGACCTGGAGCACTCGGAGGTCCCGCGCGGCCTGCGCGACGCGGTCACCGAGCGGCTCGCGGCGCTGGCGTCCGACGCCTCGGCGGTGGTGGCCGCCGCGGCCGTGCTCGGTGTGCCGGCGGGGGAGGAGCTGCTCGCCGCGGTGGCCGGCCTCGGCCCGCAGGCCACGGCGGACGGGCTGACCGAGGCGCTGCGGGCGGCCGTGCTCAGCGAGAACCCGCCGGCCCGCTACGGCTTCCGGCACGTCCTGGCGCAGCAGGTGGCCTATCGCCGGCTGCCCGGCCCGCAGCGCACCGCGCTGCACCGCCGTGCGGTCGGCGCACTGGGGGCGCGCGAGCCGCGCCCGCTCGTGCAGATCGCCCACCACACCCTGGCGCTCGGCGACCGGGCGGTCTGGCAGGAGGTGGCCGAGGCCGCCGCCGACCAGGCGGTCGCGCTGGGGGACGCCGGCAGCGCCGGTGCGCTGCTGCGCCGGCTGCTCGACGAGCCGGACCTCGACCCGCGGCGCCGCGGCCGCGCCGCCCTCGCGCTGGCCCGGATCGCCGCCAACGGCGTGGACTCCGCGGCGAGCGTCGGCATCCTCACCGGGATGATCGCCGACCGGCGGCTTCCGGTCGCCGACCGCGGCGAGATCCGGCTGACCCTCGGCATCCTGATGGCCATTCAGGGCGGCGACCGGGCCGGCTTCGCCCGGATCGAGGAGTCGCTGGACGAGCTGGAGGAGCGCCCGGCGCGGGCGGCCCGGGCGATGGTGGCGATCGCCATGAACGAGCGTGACGGCGCCGCCGAGCGCGCCCGGGAGTGGCTGGACCGGGCGGAACGGACGCTGGCCGCCGGACCGGACGAGGAGGTGGCGGCGGCGGTGCGCGCCACCCGGCTGACGTTCCTGGCCCGGGAGGGCGATCCGGCGGTGTGGCCGCTGCTGGAGGAGCTGCCGCGCAGCTCGGACCGGGCCGAGATCGTCCGGCAGACCACCCGCGCGCTCTACAACGCCGGCGAGATCTCGGTCGAACTGGGCCACGACCGCCGCGCCGCACGCCTGTTGGAGGAGAGCCGGCGGCTGGCCCGGCGGGCCGCCATCCCCTACCTGGAGTGCTACAGCCGGATCGCGCTGCTGCGGCTCGAAGGGCTGGACGGGCGGTGGGAGGGGCTGGAGGAACGGTTCGCCGCGCTGGGCGCCGAGTTCCCGGACCTCGCGATGGCCGGTGCCGAGCTGGCCCTGCTGCTGGGCCGGTTGGCGGCCGCCCGGGGCCGGCTCGCGGACGCACGCCGCCACTTCGCCGCGGCGGCGCCGTACGGGGACCGCGAGTCCCAGGTGACGGCGGCCATGCGGGCCGCCGCCGGCCTGGCCGGGCTGCAGCTCGCCGAGGGCGACTCCGCCCGGGCCGCGGTCACGCTCGCCCCGGCCGTCACCGCACTCCGTCACGCGCGGGCGTGGGCGCGGGCCGCCGAACTGCTGCCGGTCGCGGTCGAGGTGTTCCTCGCCGAGGGCGACCGCCCGGCCGCCGTCCGGCTGACCGGGGAGGCGGCGGAGGGCCTGGCGGGCCGGGACGCCCCGGCCGCGGTGGCCGCGCTCGACTTCGCCCGCG
>NZ_JBEYVJ010000721.1:0-2205 GCF_040643935.1 Kitasatospora sp. NPDC047058
GCGATGAGTCCGTGGTCCTCGACCAGACTCGCGACCGTTCCGGCGAGATCCGGGCGTTCCCGCAGCAGTCGGGAGAACATCCCGTCGTCCTCGCCCTGATGGTGTGAGGTCAACGCCGAGCAGAAGGCCAGGCAGTGGGTGAGGACTGCATCGTCGTTCAACCGGCCGTGTCCGATGTTCCGCCGGATCTCGCCGATCTGGCGGCGCAGTTCCTGATGTGCTTGCGCGAGTTGCCGGCTCAGGGCGACCACCCGGTCGCCGTCAGGGGAAGCCACGCGTGGCGGTCCCTTCGATTCCGCACCTCCATGCCTGACGCAGTCCGTCACCGGCACGCGATGCTGCCGCCATCCGATCACGCACCGTGGCCCGCCGGCAAGCGGCCGGCGCTGCGAACGGGGGGCGGCGGCCCGGTCGATAATTGACTGTTGCCGATCGGTTCGGCACTGGTAGCGTCCTCGACGTGGCAAAGCTGAACCAGATCATCGCCGTTGAAAAGGGCGTCAAGTCCAAGTCCTTCCAGGAGCTGACCCAGGCCCACCAGGACCTGCAGAAGCCCGCGCTGCTGGCCGGCATCTCCCGGACGTACCAGCCCAAGGACGAGGAGGGGGAGCAGCTGCCGCCGGAGTCGACCCGGGTGCAGCTGAAGGCCGAGGACATCCTGCGGTCGACCGCGACCACCCTCACCCGGCTGTTCGACGTGACGGCCACCAAGGACTGGGCCAACATCGGTGCCCGGGCGGACGTGGTGGTGGACGGTCAGGTGCTGCTCGCCCAGGTGCCGGTCCCGTACCTGCTGTTCCTGGAGAAGCAGCTCACCGACCTGTTCACCTTCGTGAAGAAGCTCCCGATGCTGGACGCCTCCGAGTCCTGGAACCTCGACCCGTCCACCGACTCCTGGAAGACCGAGCCGGTGCGCACCATCCGGACCAAGAAGGTGCCGCGCAACCACGTGAAGGCCGAGGCCACCGAGAAGCACCCGGCCCAGGTCGAGGTCTACTACGAGGACATCGCGGTCGGCTACTGGACCACGGTCAAGTTCTCCGGTGCGCTGCCGGCCCGCCGGGTGAACGAGCTCGCCGAGCGGGTGGAGAAGCTCCAGCAGGCGGTCAAGTTCGCCCGCGAGGAGGCCAACGCCGTGGAGGTCACCGACCAGCGGGTGGGTGACGCCGTCTTCGGCTACCTGTTCCGGTAGCCCCATGATCGCCCGCCCGGGGAGCCGGGCGGGTGCACCGAGCGCACCAACGACTGCTGCTCGGTGCGAAAAGCTGACACTGATGTTGAAGCTGACCAGGGGTCACAGTGGAGGTTCGAATCCTCCCCCCGGCACCACCGGCCGGGGTAGCCCAAGCCAGGCAGAGGCAGGCCCCGTCAAACTCAGACTCTCGCTCCAGTCTCAGCATTCGCCGCCGGACGCCGGATCGACCGGGCGCGGACGAATATCGACGAATGCAGGTTCAAGTCCTGTCTGTGCCGCTCCGTGGCACGGTAGTTCAAAGGTAGAACGCGTCGGTTTCAATCTGATCCGCGGCCCTTAAACGTGCCGGTGTGAGCAATTGGGCGGCAAACAGGGGCCCGGGAGCAGGCTACGCTCCCGGGTCCTCCCGCCTTTCCGGTGCGCCCGGCAGTCCTGCCGCGCCGGCCGCTTCCGCCGTGCCCGGCAGTCCCGTCGCGCCCGGGGTAATTCGTTTGACCCGGCGGGGCGGTGACGCTGCACTGGGGCGGCGACACCACAGGGCGTGGTGCCGGAATCCAGGGGAGGCAGCGCCAGCGATGGAGATACGTTCCACCACCGAAAAGGACCTCGACGTCTTCGTCGACACGCTCCACACCGCGTTCGGGCGCTTTCCGGAGACCCCGGCCGAGAACGGCGGCGGGGTCTGGTGGTCGGCGTACGAGATGGACCGCGGCCTGCTCGCCGTGACGGCGGACGGACGGCCCGTCGGCACCGCCGGTGCCTACTCCTTCGAGCTCACCCTGCCCGGCGGGGCGCTCCTCCCGACGTCCGGGGTGACCGCCGTCGGTGTGCTGCCCTCGCACCGACGCCAGGGCGTGCTCACGGCGATGATGCGGCGTCAGCTCGCGGAGCTGCGTGCCCGCGGCGAGTTCCTCTCCGTCCTGCTGGCCTCCGAGGCCCTGATCTACCGCAGGTTCGGCTACGGACCGGCGACCTACACGGGGCGGCTGACGGTGCCGCGCCACAAGGCC
>NZ_JBEYVJ010000722.1:0-2195 GCF_040643935.1 Kitasatospora sp. NPDC047058
CATCGACCGAGCCACCTACAAAGCGACCATCAGCATCAGCATGCTCACAATCGACCCTTGACGCCGCCCAGGCCGCCCTAACTGAACGGCGTTGGGACTAGAAGTTGCCGTTGTCCGTCCAGGAGTACCAGGCGCCGGAGAGGTGGGTGTAGGTGTCACTTCTGCGCCAGCCGCTGGGCGGGCCGTCCGGCAGGTAGGCGTACCCGACGATGTCGAACAGGCCGGCTCCGGTGACGGCGAAGCGCAGGCCGGTGCCGACCTCCTCCACGCCGGTCACCGGGTAGGTGCCGATCCACTCCGGTTGCGGGAGCCCCATGGAGCGGTCGGCGAGCGCCCGCTCCGCGAAGGACGTCATGGCCGGGCGGCCGAGCTCGAACCGGACCTGCTGCGGCACGTCGGCCCGCACCAGCGCGACCGCGGCGACCGGCAGCAGCACCGCCACCACCCACCGCCAGGCACCCGCCGGACGGCCCAGCTCCTCCTCGTCGCCGAGCAGTTGACGGGCCACCCAGAGCACGGCCAGCACCACGGCCGCGGCACCGGCCATGCCCAGCAGCTCCAGGTCGGCCGAGGGCGCGCTGAACGCCAGCATCGCCGGCACCGACACCAGCGCCAGGCTCAGCAGCGCGGAGTTGCCCGGCCGGGCGATCCGCCCGCGCCGGCTCCAGAACAGCAGCGTCACCGCCGCGGCCACCGGCGCGGCCAGGACCGCGAGCACGACGCCCGGGAAGGCCTGGCCGATGCTGTAGACCAGGCCCAGGAAGAGCGCCGGGACCAGGAAGAGTGCCCGGCCGGGGAAGTGGGGCACGGCGACGACCGGCACGAGCGCCGCTGCGAGCACCAGCGGCACCCGGTAGCCGTCGACGAAGAGACGGTGGCACCACCTGGCGCCGAGTGTGGAGATCATGAACAGATGATCTACCACACGGGGCCGCCACCCCGGCCCGCAGCCGCCACCGACGCCGTCAACGCCCGGCGTGCCGCGGGATGGTGACACCGCACAGCGGTCCGCCTCGTGCGAAGAGCCCCGTCCCGCCCTCTGGGCAAAGCGGCCCGGCGTCCCGACAATGAGCATGCCACTCCGCTTTCCCGTCCTGTCCCCACCACACCCAACGGGGGTGCCACGCCGTGCCCGTGACCACGCGTTCACCGATGAGCAGACGCGCCTTCACCCGCACCGCCCTGCTGGGCGCCCTGGCCGCCGCCGGGCTGGCGACGGGCACGTCGCGCGCCTCGGCACTCGGACTCCCCGGCGGGGCCGACTGGTTGGGCACCGTCGACCCGCAGGCCTCCCTCGCCCGGCTCACCGTCCCCGGCACGCACGACACCTGCTCGCTCCACGGCGGCCCGCTGACGCAGACCCAGACACTCGCCCTGCCGGACCAGCTGTCGGCCGGCGTGCGCTTCCTCGACATCCGCTGCCGCGCCGTCGACGGCGTGCTCGCGATCCACCACGGGCCGGTCTTCCAGAAGACCTTCTTCGGCGACGTGCTCAACCAGTGCCTGGCCTTCCTCGCCGCCCACCCCGGCGAGACCCTGGTGATGCGGGTCAAGCAGGAGTACTCCACCGTCTCCGACGCCGAGTTCGGCACCCTCTTCGCCGACTACCGCCGCCGCTGGGACGGCCTCTTCTGGGCCGAGGACCGGATCCCGCGCCTCGGCGAGGTCCGCGGCCGGGTCGTCCTGCTCGCCGACAACGGCGGCCTGCCCGGCCTGCGCTGGGGCGGCCCGCACACCGACATCGAGGACGACTACGACATCGGGACCATCTTCGAGCTCAACTCCCGTAAGTGGCCCGAGACTTCCGCCCACCTGAACGCCGCCCGGGCCGCCACCGACCCGCAGCGGCTCCACCTCACCTTCACGTCCAGCTCCGGCTGGGGCCTCTGGCCGCGGCAGGCCGCCGACGCGATCACCCCCAAACTGCGCGGCTACCTCGGCGGCCTGGACCGCACCACCAGGCCGGTGCTGGGCACCGTCCCGATGGACTTCGTCACCGCCGACCTGGTGCGCTCGCTGTACGCGCTGAACTTCGGCGTCTGATCCCGGGTCAGGACGGCGCCTCCTCAGGACGGCTCCTCCTCAGGACGGCTCCTCCTCCCCGAGGCGCGCCCGGATCGCGGGCAGGTTCTCCTTCACCCGGGTGTGGGCCGCCCGGCCGGCGGGCGTCAGGCGGAGCCGGCCGTCGGCGGCCC
>NZ_JBEYVJ010000723.1:0-2195 GCF_040643935.1 Kitasatospora sp. NPDC047058
GCCGACGTGTCGAGCGGCTGCGGGCCGGTCGGTCCGGTGGGCGGGCCCGGCGGGAACGGTGGGGCCGGGGGGACGCCGGTGGCGGCCTGCGGGGCCAGCACCGCCGCCGTCTCCTCGATCGCGGCGACCAGCACCGGGTGCAGCCACGTCCCGGGGACCAGCGGCCCGACGCCCTGGGAGGCGGCGAGCTGCTGCGGTGTCGGCCGGTCGCCCGGGGCCTTGGCCAGGCACGCCGCGACCAGCAGCCGCACCCCGGCGGGCACCGCCGACAGGTCCGGCTCATCGCTCACCACCCTCCGCAGGACCTCCAGCAGGTGGCCCGCGTCGAACGGCCCGGTCCCGCCGGTGGCCGCGTGGACCAGGGTCGAGCCGAGCGAGAACACGTCGCTCGCCGGGCCCGCCCGCTCGCCCGTCGCCTGCTCCGGCGACATGAACGCGGGCGTGCCGAAGACCGCCCCCTCGGCGGTCAGCACCGTGCCGTCGGCGGCGCGGGCGATGCCGAAGTCGATGATGTGCGGACCGTCCAGCGCCAGCAGGACGTTGCTCGGTTTGAGGTCCCGGTGGGTCAGCCCGGCGGCGTGGATGTTCCTCAGTTCCTCCGCGAGGCCCGCCGTGAGGATGCGCAGGACGTGCTCGGGGAACGGGCCGACCAGCCGGACCGCCTCGTCCAGGGCGATGCCCGGCACGAAGGCGGTGGCCATCCAGGGGACGGGCGCGTCGGGGTCGGCGTCCACCACCGGCGCCGTGAAGGCCGAGGACGCGGCCCGGGCCGCCGACACCTCGGCCCGGAAGCGCGCACGGAACCGCGGGTCGCCGGCCAGCTCGGGCCTGATCAGCTTGACGGCGACGGTCCGCCCGCCGGCCGAGCGGCCGAGGTAGACCGCGCCCATGCCGCCGGCGCCCAGCCGGCCGAGCAGGGCGTACGGGCCGATCCGGGGCGGGTCACCGGGTTCGAGCCGCTGCATGCTCAGGCCCCCTTCGCGGGCACGGCGGTGATCGTCTGGGTGGTGGTGTCGGAGACGCAGAGCCGGCCGGCCCCGGCCGACCAGGCGAGCTTCGACGGGTCCTTGCCCTTCAGCCCGGAGTACTTCCAGCGCGGGATGCCGTTCGCCGGGTCCAGGGCCCAGATCACGGCGTCCGCGCCCATCCGGTAGAGGTTGCCGTCGGCGTACAGCAGGCGGGCGCCGAGGTACTTGGCCTCCGGGGAGTCGGCCGGGAGCGGCGTGCGCCGACCGGGCCGGCCGTTCGCCGGGTCCAGGGTGCCCACCGAGCAGCCGCCGTCGGCGTCCTTCCAGAGGCAGTACAGGAGTTTGCCGTCCTCGCCGGCGGCGAAGCCGCCGCCGCGGATGGAGCCCGGGACGACACCGTCCGCCGTCCACGCCGTGCTGCCCTTGTCGTCCGGGGCCAGCGCGGTCACCTTGCCTTCCGCGTCGGGCGCCAGGAAGTAGCCGCCGGCGGCCGCGATGCCCATCGCCGCGAGCTTTCGGGTCCAGACCACCGCGCCCGTCCCGTCGAGGACCTTGAGCTGGTCGAGGTTGGAGACCATCACGCGGTCGTCGTCCGGCAGCAGCGCGGACCGGGCGAGCAAGGTGTCCTCGCCGTGGAACCAGGCGGTCCTGCGGGCCGCGAGGTCGACCGCCCACAGGTGGGTGCCGCCGGGGACCAGGCCGCGGTCCTGGCCGTCGCCGCTCCCCAGCAGGTAGGCCTTGCCGGCCCGGACGCCCTCGAAGGAGGTCACGGCCGAGGCGTTCTTCTGGTCCCGGGTGAACCTCCAGTCGGTCCTCCCGTCGGCCGGGTCGAGGCTCAGCAGGTCGGTCTTCTGCCCCGCCCAGACGGGGACGATCAGCCGGCCGGCGTCCGTCCCGGCGACCGCCCGCGGGGTGTTCGGATCGATCGCGAAGACGCCGCCGAGGGCGGCGCCGTCCACCGTCCACCTGGTCCGGCCGCCCTCGTCGAGGCCCCAGACGTGCTGTACGGAGACGCACACCGTCACCCCGTCGACGCACAGCACCTGCGGGGAGGGCGACTGCTGGGTCGCCTGCCAACCCGCCTTCGCCTCGGGCACGTCGGCGCCGGACGGGCGGACGACGGGGGACGGCGGGCCGCTCGTGCCGCTCCCGCCGCCGGCCGTGGCGCCGCCGTGGTCGCCCAGCAGGGCGATCGCGGTCGCGGCACCGGCCGCCGCGACCACGCCG
>NZ_JBEYVJ010000724.1:0-2191 GCF_040643935.1 Kitasatospora sp. NPDC047058
CATGCCACGGCCGCCGGGGCCGGTGACCAGCCAGACGCCGTCGCGGAGCTGCTCCCGGTGGACGACGCGGGTGGTGTCGACGCACTGCGCGTACATGTTGTCGCTCGGGCCGGTGGGCGCGTGGGTGGTCGTGAGCACGGCGAGGACGATCGGCGGCCCGTCCGGCTTCCGGACCACGCCCACGTCGTTCGCCACCCCGTACGAGCTGCCGCCGCCGGTCTTGTCCGCCAGGATCCAGCCGGGCAGGCCCTCCCGGAACCGTGCGGTGTTGGTCGTGTTGGCCAGCATCCAGCCGGTCAGCCGTTCGCGGTCCCGGGGCGGGAGCACGTCGCCGAGGAGCAGCCGCGCGAACGTCCCCGCGATGGCGCGCGGACTGGTGCTGTCGGTCGTCCGCCACGGCTCCGCCGAGTTGAGTTCGGGCTCCCACCGGTCGAGCCTGGTCCGTCCGTCCCCGGTCGAGCGGCAGAACCGGGTGACCGCCGTGGGGCCGCCCAGCTCGCGCAGGATCAGGTTGGCCGCCGCGTTGTCGCTCTCGCTGACGGCGGCCGCGCACAGCTCCTCGACGGTCATGCCGTTGGCGAGGTTCTTCTCCAGGCCGGTGACCGGGCCGTACGTCGAGGCCGTCACGTCCTCCGGGGTGTAGTGGATCCGTTTGGCCAGGAACCGGCCGTCCCGGTCGAGGTCGCGCAGCACGGCCGCGACGGCGAGCGGCTTGAAGACCGAGCAGAGCGGGAACCGCTCGTCCGCCCGGTACACCACCGTCCGGCCGGTGGCCGTGTTGTGGCCGAACACCCCGAGCCGGGCGGCGTGCTCCCGCTCCAGGCCGGCGAGCCGCTGCTCCAGGCCGTCCGCCCGGCGGGCGGACC
This sequence comes from Kitasatospora sp. NPDC047058, assembly GCF_040643935.1. Taxonomy (NCBI): domain Bacteria; kingdom Bacillati; phylum Actinomycetota; class Actinomycetes; order Kitasatosporales; family Streptomycetaceae; genus Kitasatospora; species Kitasatospora sp. NPDC047058. The sequence goes on from NZ_JBEYVJ010000724.1 coordinate 867, forward strand.
CGTTCTCCCCGGGCGCCGCCGCGTAGGCCCGCCCGCCCGTGAGCAGGCCGCCCGCCAGTACCGCGCCGGTGCCGGCGGCCAGCACCGCCCGGCGCGACGGACGCCCCCCCGGCGTACCTGCCCCTGTCGTCCCGGTCCTCATCACGCGGTCTCCTCTCTCCCCTGCGATCTTGACAACGATCAACACGCGACGAGGGACGGGTAAGTTCCACACGGGTCACACTGCACACGAACGAGTGTTTCCGGGGGCGGGCCGTTGACGGGGGCGCGCCGGGGGCTCCGGCCGCCGCCGGGTCAGGCCCCGGCGTCCCGCAGGCGGCGCAGGACGGCCATCAGCTCCTCGGGCGGGGCGATCGAGAACGAGCGGGTCTCCTCGTCGATGTGGGTCAGCGAGGTCACCACGCCCTTGCACCACCAGTAGAGCCGGGGGGAGAGCGGGCCCGGGTTGTCCTGGTACGCGCCGAGACCGAAGGCCGCCAGGTCGTTGACCGCCTCGACCACCTCGGCTCCGGCCAGCGGGTGGAAGACCAGGTGGTGCCGGCTCGGCACGGTGAACAGGGCACCCTCCGCGGGCAGGTCACTGCCCGTCACGGCCCGCGCCACGTCGTCCAGGACCAGCGCCTTGCTGGCGACGAACATCGACTCGCCGGAGACGATGTGCAGGGCCGCGCCGCCCTGCCCGTGGGCGACGTCGTACGTCACCGGCTCGCGCACCAGGTTGGCCCGCCCGGCGGCCCGCAGCGCCTCCAGTCCCACCTCGGCGACGGCGCGGTCGTCCATCAGCCGGACCGCCTCGGGCAGGTCCAGCGCCAGCGCCTCCTGCAGCCCGGGGGCCACCGGCCGGACGTAGCCGAACGCCGCCGCGGCCTCGGGCGGGAAGGCGTCCTCGGGGACCAGCCGCAGGTAGACCGCGCGGAGCACCTCCGCCGCCCCCTGCGGGGTCGCCGCCTCGGCGCCGTCGAGGGCGCGGAAGTGCTGCTCCACCAGCCCGGGCCAGGCGCGCGGGTCGGCGCGGCGGCACAGCTCGGCGAGGTTGTGGAGCGAGCGCGTGCCCCGCGGCGCGTGCACGGTGTCACCGACGACGGTGACCTGCGGGAGGGCGGCGTGGTAGTGGCGCACCAGGTCGCGCAGGTACTCGGCCTGGTCGGCCGTCAGGGCGGGGAGGTGCGGGTCGTGCTGGGGTGTGGCTTTGGAACGGAAGAACTTCATGCCCCCGACCCTAAGCGGACGTCCGGCCGGGCCCGGCGGCGGGGCATGCCGTGCGCCCGGCGTGAGGTTGAGGCGCCCTCAGACCGCCCCGGCCCCGCCCCGGCCCCGCCCCGGCC
>NZ_JBEYVJ010000725.1:0-2185 GCF_040643935.1 Kitasatospora sp. NPDC047058
GGCGCGCTGGTCGCCGCGTCCGTCATGCTCAACGCCGCCGCCACCGGCACGGTCGCACTGGGCGTCGCCCTCTCGCCGGACCTGCGCGACGCCATTCCGATCGGAGGGGTCTTCGCCGCCGGCCTGCTCGGCTGCGCGCTCACCCTCTGCCTGACCGGGCCGGTGCTGGCCGTCTCGGCGCTGAGCCGGCGCCGGGCCCACGTGGTCGGCGCCACGGTCGCCTTCGGGGCGGTCGGGTTCGCCCTCAACTTCGTGGCCCTCGCCTGGTCCCCTGCCGCGCCGCTGCGCTATCTCAGCCCCTTCCACTACTACACGCCCGGTGACGCCCTGGCCCATGGCACCGTTCCCTGGGCGTCGTTCGCGATCCTCTGCGCCGTCGGCCTGGCCGGCCTCGCGGCCGCCTTCGCCCTGCTGGAGCGTCGCGACCTCGCGATCTGAACGCGATCTGAAGGGGCCGAGGACGGTCGCGGGTCCGACCGTCCCCGGCCCGGACGGTCGTCAGTGGGTCGCCTGGGTGAGCACGCCGACCAGGCGGAGGATCGCCTGACCCCAGGGTGTGGCGGCGATGAGGACGCCGAACACGGTGCAGAGGACGGCGGTGAACCGTTCGTCGGCCCGGCTGCGGGCTTCGGTCCGGCGGCCCAGCCGCATGAGGATGATGATGGCGAAGGCCGCCGATGCGCTGACGGTCATCGGGATTCCCCGTTCCTGAGTACGGTCTGACGTGGCGTCGGGTGCGGCGATGAGGTCGGGGACAGGGGTTCGGGGCCCGGGGTTCGGGCTCGCGGGCCAGGGATCAGGGGCCAGGAATGCAGGGGACAGCGGTCAGGGGCAAAGGGCCGGGGGCCGGGGGAGCGGTGGGGACGGTCAGTGGCCGCGGCCGGTGCGCGGCGCCGGGATGCGTGGGAGCAGCTCCCACAGCGGACGGCCCCCCGAGGCCCACCGGCCGAGGAGCTCGCGGTCGACCAGGACGACGTCCTGCTCCCGGCCCCACTTCACCGCCGGGCCGGTGAACTTGCCGTTGGTGACGACCACCGGCACCTGCGCCCGGTGCACCCGCTCGTTGGTGCCGACCAGCGCGTAGAGCACGCCGACGCCGACCGCAGCGCCGCCCGCCGGGTCCTGTTTGTGCTTGCACTGCAGCACCCAGCGGCGTCCGAGCGGGTCGGTCGCCAGGACGTCCGCACTCTGGTCCCCGCCGCCGCCGACCTGCTCGGCGCGGCAGCCGTCGCGGCGCAGCAGGTCCCGCACGGCGTACTCGAACGCCCGGTGCCCGAGGTGGTCCAGGCCGCCTGGTCCGGTCAACGCCATCCGCAGCCGGTGTTGTTGCTCGCGCGCTGCAGCCTCCCGGGCCAGCCGCGCCCTGACCACCACCACGGCGACGGCCGAACCGGCCGCGAACAGGAGCAGCAGCAGCCACCAGTGCGCGAACAACCATTGGAGCAGGGCCAGAACGAGGCCGATCACGACCACGGCGCCGGCCGCCACCAGGACGGCGGCCTCTCCGCCGCCGCTCTTCCTCGAACTCCTGCGCCGTGCCGGCGGCCTGCGTGCTCCCACCCGTTCCCCCCGCGACTCGGTTGCCAGGCGTAGCACCTATGACACCAGCCGCCACGGGCAGCACAGCAGCCGCGCACGGGCGCACACGGACGGCGCGTCCGCCCAACTCCGTGCGACGTCGGCCACGTTGCGCGCATCCCCGGAGGCCTCGGGGCGGTGTCGGTGCCGGGTCCCGATCGGGTGAGGGTGGCGGATCTCGGCCCGGTCGTCCTCCAAGCCGGGTCACCGATCGCCTACCGCACCGGCGTCCGCCTCGACCTCCACCCCGACGACCGGCTCGCGGACCTCCAGCAGCGGGTCCGTACCGCCGTCCACCAGGTCCGCGGCGCCGCGTCTACCGGCTACCCGCTCGGGGTGTTGCACATGACCGCCGGGTACGCGACCGCCGACACCGACAGCGACGAACTGGCGCAGATCGTCCACCGTGTCCGGCCCGGCCACGCCCCGTCCACGGTGGGCCGGATCGTGCTGGTCGAGGTGGCCTGGCAGCGGGTCGTGCCGGCCGGTTCGGACGGGCCGGTGTGGCGGATCGGCTGGGACGCGGTCGCGACCGTCCCGCTCGGTCGGTAGGAGGCATCGGCGTCGGGCGTTGCTCCGCCAGGACGCGCGGGCCGGGACTCCCCGG
>NZ_JBEYVJ010000726.1:0-2174 GCF_040643935.1 Kitasatospora sp. NPDC047058
GGCGAGGATGTCGCCGGCGAGTGGTCCGGTGGGCGGGATGACGAGGGTGGCTCCGGCGGCGAAGGTCATGACGAGTTCGAGCGAAGGCGTCGCAGACGGCGTCCATGTCCTGGAGGAAGACCTTGTCGACGCGGTCCTTGGGCGAGGGTTCGAGGCCGCTGAGGCCCTTGAACCGGAAGCCGCCTTCGCCGAGCAGCTCGCGGTAGTTGCGGTAGCCGAAGTCGTGGCGGATGCAGGCGTTGGAGAAGTCGAAGCGGAACGGCATGTTGGGGGCCGGGGAGTTGCAGACGTTCGTGGACCAGTTGAATTCGTACCGGTCGGGTGTGCCCTTTCGGTTGGTGGCGTAGGCGTTCAGGTACGCGTCGGTGGCGTCCTGCCCCGTCTGCACCATGCGGTCGAGGGCGGCGATCTTCTCCGCCCGGGGCGCCGGGGAGACGGGCGCGCCGGCGTCGGGTTTCATCGTGTGCCTCCCTGGTAGAAGTCACGGCCCAGCGCGTTCCGCAGGTCCGCGCGGGCCGCGCTGAGCCTCCATGACACCGACCAGGGCCCGGTCGACACCGGCATCAAGGTGTGGCTGGGCGTGGACGGAACCCTCTTCCGGCCGTCAAGTAGCCCGCACCCGACGGCCGGTGCCCCGGACAGCCTCCACCGTCCGGGGCGCCGGCCGCTCCCTGCCGTTCAACTCTCGTCAGCGGCAGGACCCGTGGACCCCTCGAGCGACGGAGAGCGGCCCTGCGCGTACCCTTTCCAGGCCGCAGCCGCGAAGGGGCCGCCGCGCCGGTACGCGAATTCCGAGAAGCCCCACCGCCACCCTCGGTCTTGTCGTCACCCCTCCCCGGCCGGTCGGGACACCACTGGAAGGACCGCGACGAGTACAGTGGGCTGCGCCGCTCGGACAAGCGGACGAGGTCAGCCCCGGGACACCCAGCCCGTCCAGTAACCCGAGTTGCCCGATACGATCTCGCCGACGATCGTGTTGTTGTTCTGATAGCCGACGACGTTGAATTCCTCACAGCCGCCGGGGTTGAAGTTGATGGCGCTGTTTCCTGGATTCCAACCGGTGTTGACGTCCTGCAGCGTCATCCGGTAGCCCGCTCCGTCGAAGACCTTCACAACTACCGAGGTGGCGCTCGACTGATGGTTGCAGACCAGGAAATAGGCGCTGTCCCGGCCGTTTTCCAGGTAGAGCGAGAACCAATCCGTGGTGGATGCGGGTGGGTTCGACACACCGGCGTAGGCGGTGCCGCCGAGGCCGACCGTGGCGACGCCCGCGAGGGCAACAGCAGCGGCAGTCATGGCGATACCACGCTTGGCTGTTCCGATTCTGACCATGGAGTGTTCCCCCTCTGTGGTGGTCCGCGGGGCAGGCCCGCTGTCGGTCTGCACAACAGCTTGCCTGTTCACGGTCGGCCAGTGAAGGACTTCGTTCGGACATTGGCCAGAACTCCGCCGTGCCACCGTGGTATCGACTGACGCCCACTACGGCTGATCGTGACGCGCCCACCGTCTGACCGGGCGACGGCCCGGAGGGGCCGACCTCCCGCAAGTGCTGTGGTGCCCCCTCCACCACGACGGCGAAGCGCCTCCCGCGGCCCGCCTCGTCCGGCGCAACGCCGCCGGCGTCGGCGAACAGGCCACCGACCCTCCGGAGCCCGCCGACGTCGAGCACTACGGTCACTACGTTCCCGAACCCCGTGTCCTGCACCTCGAGGTCGTCACCGAGAGCTGCGTGCCCTGAATCGAGTCGCGCGATCGGCACCTCGCGGGCCTCGCGGACGGGCAGACCGAGCAATGCGTCGCCCCCGGCCCGTCCCACCCCCCGCCCGTGACCACCACCTCGCCCCCGCCCCGGCCGGGCGCCGGAAATCCGATGGGAGGCACCTGCCGCGCCACCGGTGCTCCGGTCCGCCGAGCCGTGCACGACCGGCACCCGAACGCCACCGGCCCCACCGTCGCGCCACAAACATGGGCTGATCCGCACACGGCCTCTGCGGACACAAGGCACACGATGGCGAGGGTCACGATGGCCCGCCTCGTGCGCGGCTACTACGAGCAGGCCGCCCGGCTGGTGAGGGACGCTGAAGTTCCACCCTGGGGCTGGACACCTGGAGACTGGGACATGTGAGCCCAGAGGAAGCAGTTTCAGGTGGGAAGCAACAGCAACATGAGTAAGC
>NZ_JBEYVJ010000727.1:0-2172 GCF_040643935.1 Kitasatospora sp. NPDC047058
GCGGGAGCCGCGCGGCTCCCGCCCTACCCCGGGACATCCCCCTGCCACCCGCCCGGCGGAGTGCGTGCGCGACCCGGTCGCCGGTCGGGCCGGGTGTGCCGTCCCGTCAGGTGAGGTCCAGCACCACGGCGGCGAGCGGCTCGTCGAGGATCCGGGCGCGCGGCAGGGAGAGGCCGAAGGCCTGCTCCAGGACGGCCAGGCAGGCGCGGTGGAGGTCGCGGTCCTCCACGGTCTCCACGCTCTCCTCCGACAGCCCGGCGGCGGCCAGCAGGCCTTGTACACGGGCGGCCACCGCGGGATCCCCGTCGACACCGGTGTAGCCCCACGAGCCGTCCAGGTGGAGGTTGAACGCGCACATCCGGCGGCCGTCGTGGTGGTACTCGAAGAACGGCGGCACGGGCTTGCCGTTCTCCTCCTCGAACTCCACGAAGTGGACGTGCGCGTCGCCGCGGGAGACCGGGAGCCGGTCGTCGAACTCGCCCTGCCAGCCGCCGTACATCACCGCGAACACGAAGTCCCCGTGCTGCCCGTACCGCAGGGCGATCCCGTCGAAGACGTCCCCGTAGGTGTCCTCCAGCTCGGTGAGCACCTCCTCCCCGGTGAGCCCGCCGAGCGGGTGCACGGTCCGCTTCCGCCCGTACACGGCCGCGTTGAGGCGCGCGACGAGCTCCTCGGCGTCGAGCCCGCGGGCCAGCACCACGCTGTACCCGCCGAAGGCGATGGACTGGGGAGCGGCGAGCCAGGTCATTCCGTCGGTCGTGGAGGTCATGGCAGCCATCCTGGCCCATCCCACCGACAGCCAGGCTCGACCGGCAACGCCGTCAGGAGCGCCCTGGCCGGGCCGGGCTCGTGCAGGCGCTCCTGAGCAGCGCTACGAGCTCGGCGTGCCGGTGCCGACGGTCCGTTCGGCGGTGGCCGCCAGCCACTGGGGGAACTGTGCGACGGGTATCGGGGGAGAGTCGGGGAAGCCGGGCTGGATCGACGCGGCGGGGAGGAAAGCGACCTGGCAGCGGTGGCACAGCCACGCCGCCCGCCAGAGCCGGCGCAGCTGCTGGTACTGCTCGCGCGGCTGTCGCTGTGGACCCGCCGTCCGGAGTCGACGGCGTCGGGAGACGGCGTGCACGACGAACCCGATGGTCAGCAGGATCGTGGCGAAGAGGAACGGGCCGAGGTTGTAGCCGGCCTGGTAGGCGGCGTCGGAGCCGGCGCGATCGTCGTGCGAGAGCAGCCCGCGCAGCCCCAGCAGGGCAAGGAGACCGGCCAGGATGAAGAGGGTGATCGCGGCCCCGCTCGTGCCGGCGGGCTCGGACGGTGCGGACAGCAGGGCGCGGGTCGGCTGGTCGAGCGGTCGGTCGGCGTCCGTCAGGGCTCGTGGTACGGCGACGGTCTGGTCCGCCTCGGCGCACTGTGGGCAGGTGGCGTTCATCGGCAGGTGCTCCAGGGTGGTCCGAGTTGTGCGTGACGCGTGAACGCGTAGTACAGCACAGGGAGCTGACAGCGTGTCTCACCGGCCCGGAACCACCGTCCTGCTGTGACCGGCTCCGGGGGAAGCGTGCGCTGCTGTTCCCCCTGCAATGGACCCCCCTCCCATTCGTCCGTGCGGTGCCGTGCGGTACCCCGTTTCATGCCGGGGGCGAGCACCCGCGGCAAGAAGTCGCTTGGAGTTCACGGCGGTTCCACCACTTCGTGATGGGATGTCAGCCAGGCGTTCCGGCGTGCGGAACAGGTCCAGGAGGTCTCGTATGGTGCCGTCCACGACGCACGCGTCACCCGTCCCCTCGCAGCGCCGGCCCGCGCTCCTGAGCCGGCGCGGCCTGCTGGTGGGGGCGGCCGTCGCCGCGGGCGTCCAGGCGCTCGACGTCCGGACGGCGCACGCGGAACCGGTGCGCCGCGATCCCTTCCTCCTCGGGGTGGCCAGCGGCGATCCGCTGCCGGACGGGGTCGTGCTGTGGACCAGGCTCGTGGCCGACCTCTTCGCGCCCGCGTCGATGGGCGCCCGTACCGTGCCCGTGGAGTGGGAGGTCGCCCACGACGCGCGCTTCGACCGGGTCGTCCGGCGCGGCGTCGCCACCGCCACCCCGGCGCTGGGCACAGCGTCCACGTGGACGTCCGCGGGCTCCAGCCGGGCCGGGAGTACTGGTACCGCTTCCGGGCCGGCCGGTACCTGAGCCC
>NZ_JBEYVJ010000728.1:0-2162 GCF_040643935.1 Kitasatospora sp. NPDC047058
TCGCCGACCAGCATCAGGGCGGTGCGGATGTGGTCGGTGACCACGCGCAGCGAGACGTCCGACTTGTGGCCGGCGCCCTCGCCGGGCTGGCCGCCATGTTCGGCAGCATCAACGACCGCCCCGGCAGCGCCCGTTCGGCCGTCGCCCTGGTCGGCGTGCCGGCCCTGGCCGGCGCCGCCGGCCTGCTGCTCGGCCAGGTGTCCGGCTGGTGGGCGGTGGGGCTGCTCGCGCTGGTCGGCACGGTGTGCGGCGCCGTCAGCGTGGCCGGGCCGGTCAGCTCGGCGGCCGGGGTGCAACTGCTCGTCCTCACGTCCGTCGGCTGCGGCATGCCGATGGCCGGGCCGGCCTGGCAGAAGGCCGGCTGGTATCTGCTCGGGGGCGCGTGGTCCCTGCAGCTGCGCCTCGCCGTACGACCGCTGCCCGCCTTCGGCCGGCTGCACGGCGAGCGGGCGGCCGTCGCGGCCGTCTTCGACGCCCTGGCCGAGGCGCTGGCCGCGGCCGGCACGCCCGGCGCCGAACGCGCCCGCCGGGCGCTCACCGTGGCACTCGACCGGGCCGACGCCGTACTCCACCTGCACCCCGGCGTCCCGCAGCGGGGCCACGGCCGCGTCCACGCCGTCCAGGTAGTCGGCGCCGAGGGTGGTGGGGTTCACGTCGAAGCGGAGGGTGGCGTAGCCGGTGAGGCCGTCCGCGGAGAGCGGGCCGCCGGGCGGGGCGGGCTGGCCGGGCGGCGGCAGCGGGCTCTGCACGGACTGCACGTGCGGCAGGTGGCTCAGCGAGGTGACCGCCTGGTCGACCTGGCTCTGGAAGGCGGTCAGCGGCTGGGCGTCGTGCAGCACCACCTGGGCGCTGGTGCCGGCGGCCTGCGGCTGGTGGGCCTGGAGGACGTCCCGGCCCTGCTGCGCCTGGGTGTCCGAGAGCGAGAAGTCGTCCGAGAACGTCCCGCCGACCGCCCGGTCGACCGCCTGGACGCCGGCCACCGCGACCAGCCACAGCACGATCACCAGGACGGAGTGACGCGCGCACCACTCGCCGAGGGCCCGCAGGAAGCCGCGCCGGGCGGCGGGTGCGGCCGGGGCGGGGGGCGCGGCCGGGGCGGGAACGCCCGGGGACGACGGCATGAACGCTCCTGGGGGTCAAGCGCTTCACCCACGGCCGGGCGACACGGTCGAGCCCCGATGCTAAGGAGCGGACGGCGCCGGTCAGGCCGGGGACACGCGCCGGTGCCCCGTTCGGCGGCGCGGCCGCCGGGCGGCGGCCCCGGGCTCCCGCAGGGCCAGCAGGACGATCCGCCGGGCGTCGCCGGGCCGGCCGGTGAGGCGGGCGGCCAGCAGCCGCGGGATGTCGCTCTCCTGCGAGTACCCGGGCACCACCGTCACCTCCGCCCGCCGCACCCCGGGCTCCCCGGCCACGGCGTAGGTCACCGCGTACGTGGTCCGGTCCGGCGGCGGGGGCGGCTGCTCCCGCGTCCGCGGCATGGCGCCACCTCCTCAGCTCCGCCCGCCCATTGTCCCGCCGGGGCGGCCCGCCCGCCGGGTCGTGCTGCGCCGGGTCGTGCTGCGCCGGGTCGTGCTGCGCGGGGGACGGGGGGCGGGACGGGCACTGGCGGGCGCGGGACCGTGTGGCCGATCGGGGTGAATCCGGGCAGAGTGGGACAGCCGGGAGCACCGCGTCCGCGAAGGGCGCGCGGGCCGTCGGGAGCACGACGGCCGGCCGCCGGGAAGGCCAGCACCGGGAAGTCCGCAGCTCCCCACGAGGCCTCGCGAGCCGTTCACCGGCAGTCCCCCCGACCTCCGGAGGCGATCCCAGATGGACCTGCTGACCTACAAGGAACTCGACACCGGTCCCGACGCGCCGAAGCACCCGGGCCTGGCGCACCGGGCCTGGCACGGCCTGCTCAGCCTCTCGCCCACCGCCGTGATCTTCCTGCTCGGGCTCTCGCTCGGCCTCGGCGCCGTCGGGTCCCAGCTGTCCTCGCTGCCGTGGCTGATCATCTTCAGCATCGTCTGGGGCGTCACGCTGGTCGTCCTGATCGGCATGGTCGTGCGCTGGATGACGCCCGGCCAGGGCCGGCACCGGATGGCCACCTGACCCGGCGGCCTGCCCGCTCCCCGGCCGGGGAGCGGGCAGGCCCCCGGGTCAGGTGGCCATCCGGTGCCGGC
>NZ_JBEYVJ010000729.1:0-2153 GCF_040643935.1 Kitasatospora sp. NPDC047058
GCTGGCGGGCAGCCCGGGCATCCGCCTGACCGCCGCCGACCTCTCGGCCGACTCGCTGGCCCGGGCGCGCGCCCGGGTGGCGGCGCACGCGCCGGGTGCGCAGGTGACGTGGCACCACGGGGACCTGCACCGGCTGCCGTTCGCCGACGGCGCCTTCGACCACGTCTTCGTCTGCTTCGTGCTGGAGCACCTGGCGGACCCGGTGGCGGCACTGGCCGCGTTGCGGCGGGTGCTGAGGCCGGGCGGCACCGTCACCGTGATCGAGGGGGACCACGGTTCGGCGCTCTTCCACCCGGAGAGCGCCGACGCCCGGGCGGCGGTGGACCACCTGGTCCGCTTGCAGGCCGCTGCGGGCGGGGACGCCCTGATCGGCCGCCGGCTGCACCCGCTGCTGACGGAGGCGGGCTTCCGCGACGTCACGGTCCGTCCCCGCACGGTCTCCGCGGACGGCAGCCGGCCGGCGCTGGTGGAGGGCTTCACCCGCCGCACCTTCGTCGCCATGGTCGAGTCCGTGCGGTCCGACGCGCTGGCCGCCGGCCTCGCCACGCCGGAGGCGTTCGACCGGGGCGTCGCCGGCCTCCGCCGCACGGCGGAGGAGGGCGGGACGTTCCACTACACCTTCTTCAAGGCGCTGGCCGTCAACCCGTAGCAGAAGGCGCGGCCGTCACCCGGCCGCGTCATCGTCGCCCAGGGTGGTGAGCATGGTGCGCAGGGCCGCCACCAGAGCCTCGGTCTGCGGTGCGTCGAGGCCGGAGAGGATGTGCCGTTCGACGGCGAGGTGGGTGGGGAGGGCCTGGTCGACCAGGGCGTGGCCCTCGGGGGTGAGGGCCACGTAGCGGCTGCGGCCGTCGGTCCCGCTGGGTGTGCGGGTGACCAGGCCGCGGGCCTCCAGGCGGTCGAGGCGCTGGCTGATAGCCCCGGAGGTGACCATCGACGACTGCATCAGGCCGGTGGGGGTGAGGAGGTAGGGCGGGCCGCTGCGGCGCAGGGTGGCGAGGACGTCGAAGGAGGCGGCGTCCAGGTCGTGTTCGGCGAAGTTCCGCTTCAGTTCGGTGTCGACGAGGCGGCTGAGGCGTTTGAGCCGGCCGAGCACCTCCATCGGGGAGACGTCGAGGTCGGGGCGCTCCGCGCCCCACTGCCGCACCACCCGGTCCACGTGATCTGCCACGGGTCCAGCCTAAACGATGCCTTAGCGGTGAGATACCTCACATCGGCGATCACCCACGGCCGCGTCCAGATGTCTTAGCGCTGAGATACATTGGCTTAGTGCTAAGGAATCGACTCGCCATCGTGCTGCTGACCGCTCTCGCTCCCGCCATCTGGGGCTCGACCTACCTCGTCACCACGGAACTGCTCCCGCCCGGCCGGCCGCTGCTGGCCGGAGTGATCCGCGCCCTGCCCGCCGGCCTGCTCCTCATCGCCGTCACCCGCCGGCTGCCGAAGGGCAGTTGGTGGTGGCGCTCGCTGGTGCTGGGTGCACTCAACATCGGCGCGTTCTTCGCACTCCTCTTCATCGCCGCCTACCGGCTGCCCGGCGGGGTCGCGGCCACCCTCGGCTCCCTCCAGCCGCTGATCGCCGCCGGACTCTCCGCCGCCCTCCTCGGCGACCGCCTCTCACTGCGCACCCTCCTGTCCGGCATCGCCGGCGTGGCCGGGGTCAGCCTGCTGGTGCTGCGCGCCGGTGCGCAGCTCGACGCCCTCGGGGTGGCCGCCGCGCTCGGCGGCGCGGTCGTGATGGCGACCGGCGTCGTCCTCTCCAAGCGGTGGACCTCGCCGGCCCCGCTGCTCGCCACCACCGGCTGGCAGCTCACCGCGGGCGGTCTGCTGCTGCTCCCGGTCGCGCTCCTGGTCGAGGGCGCGCCGCCGTCCCACCTGACCGGCGCCAACCTGCTCGGCTACGGCTACCTCTGCCTGATCGGCGCGGCCGTCGCGTACGCGCTGTGGTTCCGCGGGATCCGCGCGCTGCCGCCGACCTCGGTCACCTTCCTCGGGCTGCTCAGCCCGGTGGTCGCCACCGCCCTCGGCTGGCTCGCCCTCGGGCAGGACCTCAGCCCCGTCCAGGCGGTCGGCGCGGCGATCGTGCTCGGCTCGCTGGTCGCGGCGCAGACCCAGCGGCGGACCGGCCCCGCCGCCCCGGAGGAGCCGCTCCCGGC
>NZ_JBEYVJ010000730.1:0-2152 GCF_040643935.1 Kitasatospora sp. NPDC047058
GGGGCCGGGGCAGATGCGCCTCCGACGGGGTGACTGTGCGTCGGGGTGTGCCGGGTCATGTCAGGTCCGCGACGGTCGGACACTTAGCGTGACCACATGACCACAGATAGCTCTCTCGATGCCGCCGCGCTTCCGCGGGTCATCCGGCACCGCGGCCTGGCGCCGTTGTTCGTCTTCGCGCTGGCCCTGCTCACGCTCGTCGCCGCCATCACCCCCGCCGCGGCCGCGCGTCGGGCGGGCGGTGTGCTCGGGGTGAACCTCGTCAACAGCAGCGACCGCGACCTGACCTTCGCCGGCCTCCAGGTCACCAACGGGTGCGCCTACACCGACCCGCCGGCGCGCCTCGCCGCCCTCGGCGGTGCCGGGCAGTTCAACGTCGGCGTGTGCGAGGGCTCCAACGGCGCGGCGGGGACCGTCAGCTACCAGGTGGGCGGTGAGAGCCAGGGCACGGTGATCACGCTCGGCTGGAACGTGCCGGCCCCGCTCAACGAGCCGAACACCTTCACCGAGACCGCGCCCACCGGCTACCTGGCGCGCCACACCGGGGGCACCGACTCCTTCACCCCCGTCACCTTCACCGTCGACTGCAACTCCACCACCTGCGACGGGATCCCGGACGACTGGAAGCGCAACGGCGTCACGATCAAGCCCAGCGACGGCAGCCCCGACCAGTTCATCGACCTCAAGGCGATGGGCGCCGACGTGAACAAGCCGGACATCTTCGTCCAGGTCGACTGGATGGCCGACGACACGCACAGCCACGCGCTCACCAGCGACGCGATCAGGAAGGTCGTCGACGCCTTCAAGAACTCCCCGTTCAACCGGCACAGCCCCACCACCGGGATCAACCTGCACGTCGACGCGGGGCCGGACAGCATCCTCGACTTCACCAAGAACACCACCTGGGGAACGCTCAGCAAGGCGAAGAAGCAGACCGAGGCGGCCAACCTCGGGACGGTGGACTCCAACGGCCGCTACCTGTGGAACGACTTCAACAAGATCAAGACGGCCACGGGCGGCTTCGTCAGCACCGGACGGAGCTCGATCTTCCACTACGCCATCGCGGCGCACAACCTCCAGCCCGGCGTCACCTACAGCGGTGTCGCCGCCGGCGTCCCGGGCAGCGACTTCATCGTCAGCCTGGGCAGCTTCGACAACCAGGTCGGCAGCACCAACCAGCAGGCCGGCACGCTGATGCACGAGCTGGGACACGACCTGGGCCTCAAGCACGCCGGGAGCGCCGACACGCCCAACCACCAGCCGCAGTACTTCAGCGTGATGAACTACTCCTACCAGATGGGCGGCCTGGCGGTCGGCACCACCACCGGCGTCATGGACTACTCCCGGGCGGCGGGCTCGCTGAGCGAGCCGGTGCTGAACGAGCGCCAGTTCCCGGCCAGCACCGGCGGCTACGACGTCACGCACTGGTGCCCGAACACCAAGCAGGGCTCCCGGTTCGTCACCGTCGAGGCCAGCGCCGCCCAGGTCGACTGGAACTGTGACGGCATGATCAACCAGAACACCGTCGCGTTCGACACCAACAACGACGGGCTCCAGACCACGCTCAACGGCCACGACGACTGGGGCAGCATCCAGCTGCGCGGCGGCTCGATCGCCCACCCGGCCGCGACCGGCGTCCCGGCACCGACCGAGGAGAACGAGGTCAACGTCGAGGAGGCCGCGATGGAGCTGCCCCTGGACACCCAGGCGCCGGTCACCACCGCGCACACCGACCCGCGCCCCGACCGGCACGGCGTCTACCACTCGGACGTGCGGGTCACCCTCGACGCCACCGACGACATCAGCGGCGTCGCGATGACCGACTACCGCATCGACGGCGGCGAGTGGACGCGCTACACCGGGCCCTTCACGGTGAGCGGCGACGGCCGCCACGAGGTCGCGTTCCGCTCGGACGACCACGCGCAGAACGTGGAGCAGGAGCAGTGCCTGGAGATCCGGATCGACTGCGACCCGCGTGACCCGCAGCCCTGGGACACCTCCGACGAGTCGCTGGAAGGCTGAGCCGACCGGCACCCCGCGACACCACCCGGGCCCGGGCCACCGCAAGGCGGCCCGGGCCCGTGGTGCACCCCCCTGCACCCCGCGTGATGGCACGCAGCCTCGCCGCAGGCGCGTTCGGACGGCCCGTACC
>NZ_JBEYVJ010000731.1:0-2128 GCF_040643935.1 Kitasatospora sp. NPDC047058
CCGAGACAGGACGCGGGCCCCGGTCACCAGCGAACCCCGCACCCCCAACCACCCCGCGGCGGGCGGCCGCGCCGCGGAGGCGGCCCGCGCCGCGCGCCGTCCCGCCGACGGGGGTCGCGGCCGGGGCCGCCGGAGCCGTCGTGGTGGCGCCGGCCCGGTCGTGGCCGTGGTGGCCGCGGTGGCCGGCACCGGGGTGATCGCGGCGCTGACCGGCGCCGGGTACGCCATGTACGGCAAGGCCGAGACCGACCGGGAGGCGGTGGCCGCGGTGGCGATGGACCCGCAGATCGCGGCCGAGGCGGGCAACCACGACGGCATCCAGATCCCCGGTGCCGGCGACCCGGCCGCCGTGCCCGCGCCCGACCCGTCCGCCACCGACGTCGCCCAGGCCGCCCCCGCCACCCCGGCCCCGACCACGGCCGCCCCCACCACCGCCGCCACCACGCCCGCCGCGTCCCCGTCGAGCGCCGCCGCCTCCGCCAAGCCGAGCAGCGCTGCCACGTCCTCCGCCAAGGCGTCCACGAGCACCGCGCCCGCCGCCCGCACCGGCGCGCCCGCCCCCGCCACCGCGGCGAGCGGGACCGCGGCCCAGTACGCCCAGCAGGTCGTCGACCTGGTCAACGCCGAACGGGGCAAGGCCGGCTGCGGCCCGCTGACCGCCGATTCCAAGCTGGCCGCCGCCGCCCAGGGCCACAGCGAGGACATGGCCAACCGCAACTACTTCGACCACGCCAGCCCGGAGGGCTACCACGCCGACCACCGGATCGAGGCCGTCGGCTACCGCTGGAGCAGCTGGGGCGAGAACATCGCCCGCGGTCAGAAGGACCCGGCCGCCGTGATGGACGCCTGGATGAACAGCCCCGGCCACCGCGCCAACATCCTCAACTGCTCGTTCAAGCAGATCGGCGTCGGCGTCCGGACCGGCTCCGGCGGTCCCTGGTGGACCCAGGTGTTCGCCGTCCCGGCCTGACCCGCCGGGCCGACGGCCGGTGAGTCCGCTGCCAAGCCATTGGCCGACCGTCAGCATCCGCTCGAACCCCCGTTTCCGAATCCGCGCAAATTGTTGTTATCTGAGCACTCCCCGGAGGTCTCCCAGGAGGCAGCGGCGGACGGATGACGGCAAGACGGAGTGCGGACCCATGAACGTTGACGTGCAGAACAGGACCGGGACGACCCTGGTGCTGGCGGCCCAGTCGGGTGACCGGCAGGCCCAGGAGGCGCTGGTCGCCACCTGGCTGCCGCTGGTGTACAACGTCGCCGGACGTGCGTTGAACGGCCACGCCGACGTGGACGACATCGCGCAGGAGACGATGATCCGTGCGCTGGACGGCCTGGACGGGCTGCGCGACCCCGAGTCGTTCCGCTCCTGGCTGGTCGCGATCACCATGAACCAGGTCCGCCGCCGCTTCACCGGCCAGCAGCAGAGCACGGTCGGCGGGCTCGACGAGGCCTGGGAGGTCGCCGACCCCCGGGCCGACTTCACCGACCTCACCATCCTCCGCCTCGGCCTGTCCGGACAGCGCCGCGAGGTCGCCGAGGCCACCCGCTGGCTGGACCCGGACGACCGCGAGCTGCTCGCCCTCTGGTGGCTGGAGGCCTGCGGGGACCTCACCCGGGCCGAACTGGCCGAGGCGCTCGACCTGACGCCGCAGCACACGGCGGTCCGGGTCCAGCGGATGAAGAAGCAGCTGGAGGCCGGCCGGGTCGTCGTCCGGGCGCTCTCCGCCTACCCGCGCTGCCCGGAGCTCGCCGAGGTGACGACGGGCTGGGACGGCACGCCGAACTCCGTCTGGCGCAAGCGGATAGCCCGGCACATCCGTACCTGCGGCGCCTGCGACGGGCTCGGCCGCGACCTGTTCCCGGCCGAGGGGCTGCTGGCCGGCCTGGCGCTGGTGCCCGTCCCGCTGGACTCGACCATCAACCTGCCGTTCCACGCCACGGCCGCCGCGGTGACGCCCGGTGCCGCGGCGAACGGTGCTGCCGGGAGCGGTGGGGCGGCGAGTGGCGGGGCGGCGCACGGCGGGACGGCGGCTCCCGGGGCCTCGGGCGCGCCCGGTACGGGCGGCGGCGGTGCGGGGACGGGCGGCGCAGGCACCGGCGGCGCGCCCGGCACCCCGGCCGATCCCAC
>NZ_JBEYVJ010000732.1:0-2127 GCF_040643935.1 Kitasatospora sp. NPDC047058
GGCCGCGTACCCGGCCACGGTCAACATGGGGTGGTAGCGGACGTGGGCGGCGGTCCACATGTTGTCGGGGCTGTCCGCCTGCGTCTTGGCGTACCGGTCGAGGTCGCCGTCGGGGTACATCGGGCTGTGCAGGTAGGGCACGGCGAGCCCGCCGTTCACCCGGTCTTCGGTGAAGATGGTGTTGCCGCGGTTGTCGTAGATGTCGAGGCCCTGGGGCTGCGTTCCGCCGGAGAACATGGCGAGCGCGAGGGTGCCGTCTTCCCGGGAGATCAGTACGCCGTACTGCGGGGTTCCGTTCGGCCGGGGCATGTCGAGGTCGCCGATGTAGACCATGGGCGTGCCGTCGGCGTCCTGCACGGTGAGGGTGCCGCCTTCGCCGATGACGACGGGACCGTGCTGGATCTTGTCCATGGCGGGCCGGGTCTGCGCCCGGCCGGAGAGCTCGCGCACCTGCCGTTCGAGAGTGCGGATTCGGTCGAGGAGATCCTGCGGGATCGCTGCCAACTAGGTTGCCTCCAATAGGAGTTTGGCGGATTCGGGGCGACCGCGCTCCGGCGGTGTCACGGCAATGCCGATGATCCGGTGCCGGGCTGTCATGCCCTCGGGCCACCACAGATCGGTGACCTTGACGCGCGCGGTGGCGCCGAGCAGGGCGGGGCTGATCTGCGCGTCGAGCCGCACGGTGATCTCGGGCACGGTCTGCGGGGTGAGGTGGGCGGCAGCGTCCGCACGGGCGTGCGCGTCGAGCGTGTCCTGCTGCTCGACCGTGCTGTAGTCCGCGGAGCCGTCGAGCCGCGGCCACCCCGCCTTGATGTCCGCCTCGCTGGTGACGAGCGGGGACAACAGTGGGTGGGACTCGGCCGTCTGGTTGCGGTTCACGCTGGCGCCCCGGGCCTGCCAGACGTTGGCCTTGCCGGTGGCGTCGACGGGCCACGTGTACGCCAGGATCGGACCGGGCCGGGTGAGCACCACCTCGGCGGCGCCGGCCCGGATCACCGGGTGGCCGAGCTGCAACCGCTTGATCCGCCGGCCGGTGTCGGGGTCGCGGGTCGAAGCGATCCGCCACTCGAACCCCCGCTCGACGCGTGAGAGCTGCTCGATCAGGTCGCGGATGTAGGGCTGGTCGTACCGGCTGTAGAAGCGATCGCGGCGCACCCCCGACAGCTCGGCGCCGAACTCGATCCCGATGTCGCCCCCGGGCTGCTCCGCGGCGTACGAGATGAGGTTGCGCACGACGTCGAACTGATCGACTTCGGTCGCCTGGTGGGAGTCGTAGAGCATCCGGTGCGCGAGGTAGCTGTCCCACGTGGCGGCCTGCAGGGCGAGGGAGAGCTCGCCGTGCTCGTCGCTGGCCAGGCTGCTGGTCCAGAGGATGCCACCCCACCAGATCGCGCCGGCCCGCTCGACCCACAGCGCGGTGCGCCCCGGGATGAGCGCGGCCCGGGCGCGGGCGGCAAGCTCGGCGGTCACCAGGTGCACCGACGCCCGGAGCGAACCCGTCTTCCCGAGGAACTCGTCGAACGAGACGGACCACAGCGGTAGGACGTCGAGAAGCTGGTCGCTGCGAAGATCGCAGATCAGCACGCGGTACGGGGTGTAGGGCAGCAGCGCGACCACCCCCGGGGGAGCCCGGGCCGATGGCCCTAGGCGGTCTCGTAGCTGAGCTGTACGCGCATCAAGGCGCCGTCCGTGTTCCACCGGTAGCCGAGCTGTCCGGGGTTCATCCACGACCCGTCAGGCGCGGTCGCGAGGACCTGCGCTCTGCCTTCCCCCGCCTCGACAGAGGGGACGAGCCCCCGCCAGTAGGTTTCGGCGTCGAGGTGCCTGCCGGTGCCCTGCCAGCCAGTAGCCGACCCGGTGTCCGCCGGGGGCAGAGGCAGCGAGACCCAGATTTGCCCGGCCCCCAGTGAGCTGCCAGCGCCCCAGCGGAGCCACGCGACCATGTCGACGTGACGACCGATGCGGCAGTAGCGACCGCCAGCCGTGGCGGCTCCCAGATCATCGAATCCCGACCACGTCGGGGTGTACGCGGTCCAGCTGCCGAGTGGGACCCAGGCAAGCCCGGACCATCGCTCAAGGCCATTGGCGCCGTCACGCCACTGCCCGACATAGCTGCCGAGCGAGACG
>NZ_JBEYVJ010000733.1:0-2126 GCF_040643935.1 Kitasatospora sp. NPDC047058
GGCCCCCGCCGCGTCGTAGGATGCGACCGCAATCATCCGTCCTACACCATGGGGGAATTGATGACGGGTCAGTGGACCGGACGGATCACCGTCGGGGGCCTCCTCGTTCACGGCCTCAGGCCAGTGCCTGCCGCGCGATCAGCGCCACCGCGAGCAGCCCGGCCAGCAGGGCCAGCAGCATCGCGGGGGAGAGCGCGGCGAACGGACCCTGCTGCTCCTGCAGCCGGGCCCGGTTGGCGCGGCACACGGGGCAGCGGCCCTCGCTCACGCGGCCGTTGCAGTTGGCGCACACCAGATGGTCGCAGGTCATGCGATCTCCTCCTCGCTGCCTCAGCCAACGCACCGGACGGGGCTTTGGTTCCTTTTCTTGCCCTGTGCGGGGGAGCGGCCAACCCCGGCCGCCACCTCCACTCTGCCAGGTTCTGGCCGTTCCGGCCCCCGGGCTGTGAGATGCCTCCCAATTTTCGGGGCATAACCGGATATTCTCCCCCAACTTTCGATTCTTGTCACGGGCCGACCCTGCAAGCCGGGCGCGGCTTCGCGTATGGTCCCAAGCCGGGAGCGGCCCTTTCCGCTCCCTCCGCCCGCCCCCGGGCCGGGCGCCCGGGGTGGACCGACCGAGGACTGGCGCCGCCTAGGATGGCCTCCGTGATGCAGCCGTGATCAGATTCGACAACGTCTCCAAGACCTATCCCAAGCAGAACCGTCCCGCCCTGGACAACGTCTCGCTGGAGATCGAGAAGGGTGAGTTCGTCTTCCTGGTCGGCTCGTCCGGCTCGGGTAAGTCCACCTTCCTGCGGCTCTGCCTGCGGGAGGAGCGTCCCAGCACCGGCGAGGTGCACGTGCTGGGCAAGGACCTGGGCAAGCTGTCCAACTGGAAGGTGCCGCACATGCGCCGCCAGCTGGGCACCGTCTTCCAGGACTTCCGCCTGCTGCCCAACAAGACGGTCGCGCAGAACGTGGCCTTCGCCCTCGAGGTGATCGGCAAGCCCAAGAGCGCCATCAACAAGGTGGTGCCCGAGGTGCTGGACCTGGTCGGCCTCGGCGGCAAGGAGGACCGCATGCCGGGCGAGCTGTCCGGTGGTGAGCAGCAGCGCGTCGCGATCGCCCGGGCGTTCGTGAACCGCCCGATGCTGCTGATCGCGGACGAGCCCACCGGAAACCTCGACCCGCAGAACTCGGTCGGCATCATGAAGCTGCTCGACCGGATCAACCGCACCGGCACCACCGTGCTGATGGCCACGCACGACCAGGCCATCGTCGACCAGATGCGCAAGCGCGTCATCGAGCTCGACAAGGGGCTGCTGGTCCGCGACCAGGCCCGCGGCGTCTACGGGTACCAGCACTGATCCTCCAGCGCTGAGCCCGTGGGCCGCCGGCCCGTCTCGCCCGACCAGCAGTACCGACCCTGGAGTTGTTACACGCATGCGCGCCCAGTTCGTCCTGTCGGAGATCGGTGTGGGTCTCCGCCGCAACCTGACGATGACCATCGCGGTCGTCGTCAGCGTCGCGCTCTCCCTCGCCCTCGCCGGTGCCTCCCTCCTGGTCCGTGACCAGGTGAACTCGATGAAGGGGTACTGGTACGACAAGGTCGAGGTGAGCATCTACTTCTGCACGAAGTCGGACGCCCGCAACTCGCCGCAGTGCCAGGCGGGTGCGGCGACCGACCCGCAGATCGCCGAGATCAAGTCCCAGTTGGACAAGATGGACTCGGTGGTCCAGTCCGCGACCTTCGAGAACTCCACCGAGGCGTACAAGCACTGGAAGGAGATGAACCCGGACAACCCGCTCATCTCCGTCCTCGGCCCGGACGCCATCCCGCAGTCCTGGCGGGTGAAGCTCAAGGACCCGACCAAGTACGACGTCATCCAGAGCGCCTTCGCCGGCAAGCCCGGCGTGAAGTCGGTCGAGGACCAGCGGAAGATCCTGGAGAACCTCTTCGGCCTGCTGAACGGTCTGCAGACCGCGGCGTTCGTGATCATGGTGCTGATGCTGTTCGTCGCCCTCCTGCTGATCGTCAACACCGTCCGGCCGCGTCGTCGCCCTTGGCCAGGCGCAGGTCGCACGGGTCCATGCCGCCGGGGCTGACCGCGATGGAGGTCTTGGCGGCGAACTTCTGGTCGTCC
>NZ_JBEYVJ010000734.1:0-2116 GCF_040643935.1 Kitasatospora sp. NPDC047058
TGGTGACGCCCACGATCGCCCGGACCTGCCCGGCGAAGCGCACCCACGCGCCGACCACGATCCGGGCCGGCCGAAGCAGTCGATGAACCGGTTCGAGACGCGCGGGCGAAGCGGCCTCACCCTGGTGGCTGCGCGGGTGATGACCGCCGTGAACTTCACCAGGGCACTACGCCGGCGTCCTCGAAGAACCGGCCCGTCGGACCGTCGTCGGGCAGGGTCGCGAGTTTGATGGCGATGGCCGCGCCCTGTTCGGGGGTGCGCACGCCCCGGAAGCCGTTGAGGTCGGTCGCGACGTAGCCGGGGCAGCCGGCGTTGATCAGGATGTTCGTGCCGCTCAGCTCCCGGGCGTACTGGAGGGTGACGGCGTTCAGGAACGTCTTCGACGGCGAGTACGCCGCGGCCACCGGACCGGTGGTCAGCTCAGCGGCGGTCCCTGACTGCCGGGTGAGGGAGCCGACACTGCTGGACATGTTCACGATCCTCGGTGAGGCGGAGCGGCGCAGCAGCGGCATCATCGCGTTGGTGACGCGGATGACGCCGATGACGTTGGTCTCCACGACCGTGCGGATGGTGGCGGGGTCGACGCGGGTGGGCTCCTGGGGCATGGCGCCCGCGACGGCGGCGTTGTTGACGAGTACGTCGAGGCGCCCGGCCTGTTCCTCGATCAGCCGTGCGGCGGCTGTCGCGCTCGCGTCGTCGGTCACGTCCAGCGGTACGCCGAAGGCGTCGACGCCGGCCGCGCGCAGTCCCTCCACCGCGGCCTTGCGACGCTGATCGTCGCGGGCGCCGACGCCGATGCTCCAGCCGAGGGCGCCCAGGCCTGCGGCGATCTCGTAGCCGATTCCCTTGTTTGCGCCGGTGACCAGCGCAATCGTTCGTTCGCTCATGAGGACCATGCTGCTCTTGGACCCCGGCGGGGGTCCAAGACCGATTGGGTGGGCAACGATACCTTCCGGGTATTGATCCGGAGTACCGTGGCCGGATGGAGACCAGGGAACTGCGCTACTTCGTCGCTGTCGCCGAGGAGTTGCACTTCGGGCGGGCCGCGCAGCGGCTCGGGATCGCACAGCCGCCGCTGTCACGGGCGATCCAGCAGCTCGAACGCCGACTCGGGGCAGCGCTGCTGGATCGGACCAGCCGAACCGTCGCGCTGACCGAAGCCGGCTCGGTGCTGCTGGTCGAGGGCCGGGCGGCCCTCGACGCGGTCGAAGCGGCCGAGCGCCGGACCCGCCGCGCCGCCCTTCCCCCGGCCGGCCGTCCCGGCCTGGTCCTGGTCACGAAGGCCAGCGCGTCCCGCGAACTGCTGGCGGAACTGCTGGACGCGTACGCCGCCGAACCCGGCGCGGTCCCCGTCGACGTCATCCTGTGCGGCCCGGCCGAGCAGGAGCGACTTCTGCGCGAGGGCCGGGCCGACGTGGCGCTGCTGCACCGGCCGTTCGACTCGACGGCCGGGTTCCACACCGAAGAACTCAGCACGGAGGGCCAGGTTGTGGTCCTGCCGGCCGGGCATCCGCTCACCGTCCGGACCCATGTGCACATGGCCGACATCACCGGGCTGCCCGGCCTGCCCCTGCCACGCTGGCCCGACCCCGACGGCACCTACCCGCCCGGTCCCGGCCCGCAGGTCCGCGACCACGCGCAGTTGTTGCAGCTCGTCGCGCTCGGCCGTGCTTGCGCAGTCTCACCGGAGTCGTGCCGAGCTCAACTGCACGGTGACCTCACCGCCGTGCCCGTGCTGGACGCGCCGAAAGTCACCACCGTGATCGCCTGGCCGCCGCACAGTCGGTCCAGAGCCGTCGCCGACCTTGTCCGGACTGCGACCCGTCTCCGGTAGTTCCAATACGCCTGGCCAGGTTCCACCTATCGTGTCCCGGCTCACCATCGCTCGCTGTAGCGAGGCTGAGGTCGTGGCCGACTATCGCTGAGAACGGCCAACCACTGTCCGTACCAAATGATCTTGACCGATTGTCAAACGATCTTGACAGAGGTCCGGTGCTGCTGCGGCCCCGTCCTTCTCCAGACTGCGGGTGTCTCATGAGGCAGTCGTCTGGCGCACGTGGGTGTGGCAGGTGATAGGCCCCGCTGAGACGCAGAGCTGTACGCGCTTGCTTGCCTC
>NZ_JBEYVJ010000735.1:0-2108 GCF_040643935.1 Kitasatospora sp. NPDC047058
GCCACGGAGGAGGCGATGGCGTTCGCCGCCCACCTGCGGCGCACCCGCCCGCGCGTCCCGTGGCTGGCCGACGTACTGGAGCCGAACCGCCGCTGCACGCGGAGCTGGTGGAGCTGGACCGGGACGAGCACGTGCTGCTGCTGGTGCTCCACCACATCGCCGGCGACGGCTGGTCGCTCGGCCCGCTGGCCGCCGACCTCACCCGGGCGTACGCGGCCCGCTGCCGCGGTGAGGAGCCGCAGTGGGCGCCGCTGCCCGTCCAGTACGCCGACTACACCCTCTGGCAGCACGAGCTGTTCGGCGAGGCCGCCGACGGCGACAGCCTCTTCGCCCGCCAGGCGGCCTACTGGACGCGGCAGCTGGCCGGCCTGCCGGACCAGCTCCGCCTGCCCGCCGACCGGCCCCGTCCGGCGGTCGCCTCGCACCGGGGCGGCTTCGTCCGGGCCGGGCTGGACGCCGAACTGCACCGCGGGCTGCGCGAGCTGGCCCGCACCCACGGCACCAGCCTGTACATGGTGCTCCAGGCCGGGCTCGCGGCGCTGCTGAGCCGGCTCGGCGCGGGCGACGACGTCCCGGTCGGCACCCTGACGGCCGGACGCACCGACGCGGCCCTGGACGACCTGGTCGGCTTCTTCGTCAACACCCTCGTGCTCCGCACGGACACCTCGGGCGACCCGACCTTCGCCGGGCTGCTCGCCCGGGTCCGGGACACCGCGCTGGCCGGGTACGCGCACCAGGAGCTGCCGTTCGAGTACCTGGTCGAGGCGCTCAACCCGGTGCGCTCGCTCTCCCACCACCCGCTGTTCCAGGTCATGCTGGTGCTGCAGAACAACGCCCGGGCAGAGTTCGCCCCGCCCGGACTGCAGGTCGGCGAGCTGGAAACGGGCACCACCACGGCCAAGTTCGACCTGGTGTTCTCGCTCGCCGAGCGGCACGCCGAGGACGGTTCCCCCGCCGGGATCGACGCGTTCGTCCAGTACGCGAGCGACCTTTACGACCGGGCCACCGTGGAGACGATGGTCGCGCGCCTGGTCCGGCTGCTGACCGCGGCCGTCGCCGACCCGCAGCGGCCGCTCGGCCGCCTCGACCTGCTGTCCGCCGGGGAGCGGCGCGAGCTGCTGCCCGCCGGCGAGGACGCGGCGGCCACCGCGAGTGTGCTGGAGGCCTTCGCGGCGCAGGTGGCGGCGGCCCCGGAGGCCGTCGCGCTGGCCGCCGGGGACGTCGAGCTGACGTACCGGCAGCTGGACGCGTGGGCCAACCGGTTCGCGCACTCGCTGATCGCCCGCGGCGTGGCGCCGGAGCAGGTCGTGGCGATCGCGCTGCCGCGGTCCGTGGAGTTCGTGGTGGCCGTCCTGGGCGTGCTGAAGACGGGAGCCGCCTACCTGCCGGTGGATCCGGTGTACCCGGAGTCCCGGATCGCGTTCATGCTGGAGGACGCGCGGCCGAGCGTGGTGGTCGACGACCCGGCGACGGTGGCCGGGGTGTCCGAGTGGCCGGAGACCGCTCCGGCCGTCGCCGTGGACGCCCGGCACGCGGCGTACGTGATCTACACCTCCGGCTCGACCGGCCGGCCCAAGGGCGTGGTGGTCGGTCACGCGGGCGTGCCGGCCATGGTCGCGGCCCAGGTCGAGCGGCTCGGCATCGACGCCGGCAGCCGGGTGCTCCAGTTCTCCTCACCCAGCTTCGACGTCTCGCTGTGGGACATCCTCGGCGCCCTGCTCACCGGCGCGACCCTGGTGCCGGCACCGGCGGCCGAGCCGGTCGCCGCGCTGACCGACCGGGGCCTCCGGCTCACCCACGCGACCGTGCCGCCGTCCGTGCTGGCGGCACTCTCGCCCGACGACGTCGACGTGCCCACCCTGGTGGTGGCGGGCGAGGCCTGCCCTCCCGAGCTGGTGACGCGCTGGGCGGCGGACCGGCGGATGATCAACGCGTATGGCCCGACCGAGACGACCGTCGTCGCGACGATCAGCGAGCAGCTGTCGCCGGGATCGGGCGTGCCGCCGATCGGCCACGCCGTCGCGGGCCTCCGGGCGTACGTGCTGGACCAGCGCCTGGGCCTGGTGCCGCCGGGGGTGACCGGGGAGCTGTACCTCGCCGGCCCGGGC
>NZ_JBEYVJ010000736.1:0-2088 GCF_040643935.1 Kitasatospora sp. NPDC047058
GCGGCCCGCGTGGGGCGTCCGCGTAGTACGCGGCCACTTCTTCGGCCCAGGATTCGAGTTCGATCGTCCCATCGCTGACTGTCCCCCGCAGCGCAGAGTGGGACCGGTCGAACCAGTCGGCGCCGTAGCGCTCCGCGATCCAGGCGCGCGGCACCCTCGCCTCGTCAAGACGCCGCCCCGGATCCGAAGCCCGGGTACGAAGGTTCTCGATCAACGCATCGTCGTTCGCTGGCGCTTCGGCGATTCCAGGCTGCTGGAGCGGCGCGGAGGACTCGGACGGTGCGGCGGTCATGCACCGGGAGCATAGCCGTAGGGCGAGGGCGGGTGTCCCGTCCAATCTGAGTTGGCAGCCGATGCTCCGCTGACCTGCAGGGCTGCCAGGTGGTTTGAGACTGCGCGGGGTTCCGTTCTCAAGTGAGTTGGCCTTCACGGAACCGGAACGTGAGAGAGCTCAGCACCACTTGATAAATGATCTTGGTTACGGTGGGCGAGGCCCGGCTGATGCGAGTGGGGCCGGGCTCGCTGTGATGGCTGCCCATGAGGTGGAATTGGTATCGCGTGCAGTCGGGTCTGGAGCGGGTGGGGTGGACTTGGTGGGGACGATCCTCAAGGGCATGAACCGTGTGCGGTGGCATGAGCTGAGTCATGCCTATGGGCCGGCGGACACCGTTCCTGGTGCTCTGTCGCGGGTTGCCTGGGGCGATGCCAAGACGAGCGAGAACGCGCTGAGCGATCTCGGCCTGTGGCTTGCCGAGCTGGCTGTCTTCGATTCGACGGTCGCCGCTGTCCCCTTCCTGTGGGAGCTCGCCGCGACCGAGGCCGTGACACGTCGGAGCGGAGTGATCGAAGTGCTGCAGGCAGTTCTCGAACACGGCAATCCTCCCCGGAGCGGCGTGCAGCGGGCTGCCCACCAAGCTGTGCTGAGCGGCAGGAGGGCGGCGGATCAGCTCATCCGAGACGACGATCCTTCCGTTCGGTCGGCTGCTCGCGGGCTGCTGGCGGCGATCGACAGCCATCGCTGTGAAACCTGCCAGCCGGCCTGACCTGCGGGCCGGAGATCCGGGATCGAGATCACTCGACGCACGCTCCCTTCGCCCGTCAGCGGTCACCCGGAGGGCGGGTCACTGGAGCCGTGTTCCGCGAACGCGGCAGAAGTGCTGGTAGAGCGGGTCTTGGACACCGATGGCGGTGTAGATCCGGGCGAAACGTCGGCTCAGCTCGGCGGTCGTGGCCAGGTAGAGATCCTTGGGGTCGACGGCGGCCGTCGGCGGGTTGAGGATCAGATCGGTCAGCGTCGCGATCTCGGGGAAGGCCGCCAGACGGTGGCGGTCCTCGAAGGGGATCTTCCCGCTCACGGGGTGGTCCTCGATGCGGTCGAGGCGACGGGTCCACTCCCGCCCGAGGTCGAGCGGCATGCCGCCGGCGGACCACTCGTCGATGATCTTCCAGGCGAGTTCGAGGGCCTGCTGCATCCCGCGGCCGTGACGCCGGGCGAGCAGGTCGAGGCGGCGCTGGGCCTGGAGGACCTCGGGCAGATTGGTGAGCGGGATGTCGTGTGTGGAGCGGGTCCACCGCTCGTGACGCGGACAGAGGTGCCGGTGAGCGGGCGCACGGACGATCACGGTGGTGGCCGGCGGGCTGCGGCGGGCCGTGCAGCAGCGGCAGAGCCGGCCGATCACGTGTTCCGGCCGGGGCAAGGCGTGCTGGGGATCGAGGAAGTCGGCGAGCGCGGGAAGCGCCCTGGCGAGTCGGGCCGCCGGGCGATTGACCAGGGCGGACAGCCGGTTCAGGGACTCCGGGGTCCAGCCGGCCGTGCTGTCGGTGAGTGGTGAGAACTCCGAAGGCAACGGCCCGAGGAGCTGGACGAGGCGGCTGGCGGCTCGGTTGTTGGCGACGGCCAGGCGGTGCAGGTAGGAGCCGAGGGTCTCGCCCTGGACGGGGCCGGGGGCGACGGGCAGGGGTTGGAGGGGGTCACGCCGCGTCGGCATCTGCCCTCCGGCGGCGGGGGCTGCGGGCTCGGCGCCGTTCGACGCGTGAGTGCTCGGCGGCCTGATCGACTTCGATGGTGTCGAGGGTCTTGCGGGTGAT
>NZ_JBEYVJ010000737.1:0-2052 GCF_040643935.1 Kitasatospora sp. NPDC047058
AGTCGTGTGCTCTCCCGATCGGGCTGGTCCGGGGCCCCGTCGTGGGGGCGGCGATCCGCTCCCAGTCCTCCTGCGGGGGCACCGGGGTGCGCGCCAGGAGGGCGATCCGGCGGCCCGGCCGGGACAGGTGTTCCGCCAGCGCCAGGCCGAGGCCGCCGGTGCCGCCGGTGATCACGTAGACCCCGTCCTCCCGCAGCGCCGAGTCCTGCGGCCCGACCGCCGGGAGCGGGGCCGGGGCGAAGGTCTGCGACCAGCGGTGCCCGCCGCGGTGGGCGACCGCCGGGTGCGCCGGAGCGACGGCGAACTCGGCGAGCAGCCGGTCGGCGTGCAGCTGTGGCGGCGTGCCGTCGAGGACGAGGTCGACGCTGCGCAGCTTCAGCCGGGGGTGCTCGCGGGGGATCACCCGGCAGGGCCCGAGGACGGTGGCGCGCAGCGGGGCCAGCGGTTCGGAGCCGACGACGTCGTGGACCCCGTTGCCGATCACCCACAGCGAGCGGTCGGCGTCCGCGGACAGCGCGTTGAGGGCCTGCGCGAGCAGCAGCAGACTGTCGAAGCCGAGCCGCAGGGCCCGGTCGTCCGACCAGCCGTCCGGAACGCCGCCCGACGGTCCGTCCGGCGCGTCCTGCGCGGGCCCGTGCCGGGCGGGCAGCGGCCCGAGCGACCAGCAGTGCGCGATCCGGTCCGGCACCGGGCCGTCCTCGCCCAGCGCCGCGAGCAGCCGCCCGTAGTCGGCAGGCTCCTGCGGGTCGACGGTGAAGCCGTCGCCGTCCCACGACCACCCGTCCCCGGCCGCGACCGTGGCCACCGTCGCCCCGGCCGCCCGCAGCCGCGCCGCCAGTTCCCGGCCCACGCCCACCGCGTCGGCGAACACCAGCCAGCGCTCCCCGGAGCGGTCCGCCGGGGCCTCCGGCAGGGCCGTGCGCTCCCACGACGGGACCTGGAACCAGTCCGTCAGCTCCCGCCGGCGGTCGGCGGCCCGGGCCGCAGCGGTGGCGCCGTCCCGCAGCTCCAGCCAGTACCGGCGGCGCTGGAACGGGTACGTCGGCAGCTCGACCCGCCGCCGCCCGCCGCCGTGGTGCGCGGCCCAGTCCGGCTCGTACCCGTGCACCCAGAGCTGGCCGAGCGCCCGCTGCGCCGCCTCCACCGGGTGCCGCCCGTCCTGACGGTGCGACAGCGTCGAGGTGATCAGCCGGGCCGCGTCGCCGGGCAGGATCCGCCGGGCCAGGCTGCTCAGCGTAGGCCCGGGCCCCACCTCCACCAGGACCGCCCCGGCCTCGACGCCGAGGGTGCGCACCCCGGCGTCGAACTCGACCGGGCTGACCACCAGCCGGCCCCAGTACGCCGGGTCGACGGCCTGCTCCGGGGTGATCCAGGTACCGGTGAGGTTCGAGACGAACGGGACGGCGGGCGCCTTGCGGGGGACGGCCGCGACGGCGGCGGTGAACTCCGCCACCACCGGCGCCATCGCGGGGGAGTGGAAGGCGTGCGAGGTCGCCACCGGGTGGGTGACCACGCCGCGCTCCGCGAGCAGCGCGGCGAACGTGCCGACCGCGGCGTGCGGACCGGCCACCACGCAGTCCCGGGGGCCGTTGTGCGCGGCCAGCGCCAGCCCGTCCGGCAGCAGCTCCAGCACCGACGCCCGGTCGGCGACGACGCTCAGCATCGCCCCCTCCGGCCGCTCCTGCATCAGGGCGCCGCGCAGGACCACCAGGCGCAGGGCGTCCGCCGGGGCGAACACCCCGGCCGCGCAGGCCGCGACGAGCTCGCCCAGGCTGTGGCCGAGCAGCGCGTCGGGCCGCACGCCCCACGACTCCCACAGCCGCACCAGCGCGTATTCGAGGACGAACAGCGCCGGCTGCGCCAGCGCCGTGCGCCGCAGCGCCGCGGCTTCCTCCTCGGTGGCGGACCCGGCGACCAGCAGTGCGCGCAGGGTGTCGCCGGTGCCGCCCTCGGGCAGCGCCGCGAGGCACTCGTCCGCGGTGGCGCGGAAGACCGGCTCGTTCTCGTACAGGGCGCGGGCCATGCCCGGGTACTGGGTGCCCTGCCCGCCGA
>NZ_JBEYVJ010000738.1:0-2018 GCF_040643935.1 Kitasatospora sp. NPDC047058
GTTCCGTTGCAGCAGGCTCTGCGCCACTTGCAGGGGGCGTTCGCGAACTTCTGGAACAAGCGGGCGAAGTACCCGACGTTCAAGTCCCGGAAGAAACACGAACGTACGGAGACCTGAACTGAACACGTGCGGCATCGGAGCGCCGACGTCCCAGCCGATGTCCGACAGGACCGTCGCATACTCCTCGCCGCGTGCCCTGGCGGTCTCGCGCGCCGCTTCGCGCTCGGCCTCGACCCGGGCCGCCATCGCGGCCCACTGTTCACTGTCCACGCCGTCTCCCCCGCTGTGTTCCGGAAGCGATTACCGGCGACCGCAGCGGGACGGCCCGGGCACCCCGGCCCGGACACCCCGGCCCGGACACCGTGGGCGGCCCCACCGGACCGTCGGAGCCGCCCGGGCGGGCTCAGCGGGCCTCGTCGCCCTCGTCGCCCTCGTCGGGCTCCGGGCCGAGCAGGGGCAGCAGGGCGCGGTGCAGGTCGGCGGGGGAGCGGTGGAGCACGCCGGTCATGCCGAGACGGGCGGCGGCCTCGACGTTCTCGGGGCGGTCGTCCACGAAGAGGCAGCGGCCGGGCGTGGTGCGGGCCTGCTCCGCCGCGGCCTCGTAGATCCGCGGGTCGGGCTTGGCCGCGCCCACCCGGGAGCTGTTGACCACCGCGTCGGCGAGGTCGGCCAGGCCGAGCGCGGCCAGGTCCTCGTCCAGCCACACGGTGGCGTTGGTGACGAGCAGCACCGGGCAGTACCGCCGGGCCCGCCGGAGCAGCCCGACGACGGCGGTGTCCGCCCGGGCCGGTGCCCGGACGAAGGCGGCGGCCAGCGCGGCTGCGCCGGGCGCCGGGACGCCGTCGGCGGTGAGCCGGCCGGCGACCTCCCGGGTCCACTCGTCGCGGTTGAGCCGGCCGAGCACCAGCCGCTCCGCGATCCCGGCGTCGAACGCGATCCGCGCGGTGGCTCCCTCGGCCAGGCCCGCGGCGGCCTCCAGACGGGTGGTCTCGCGGTGGTCGAAGAAGCGGATCACGCCGTCGATGTCGCACAGGACGGCGTCGAAGGGCGGCTTGCCGGAGTCGCTGGCGGTCGTCATCGCCCCTGGATACCAGCTCGCGGCCCCGGACGGCCACCCCGCGTGCGATAGGGTGGCGGCGCCGAATGCAAGCGTGGACTCGGGGAGGTGAGACCCATTTCCGGTGTGTCGGAGCGGGTGCTCCCCGGGAACGGCCGTGATGGCGTGGTGCCGCACCTCTGAAAGGTGGCGGGCCCGTTCGGTGACGGTCCCTCGGGGAGCCCTGGCGGATGGTTCCATTCTTCGCCTGTCTTTCGAGGGGTTTTCCTGTTGTCTGTTTTCTCTTCTTCGCTGCTGCGTTCGTCGGTGGCCGCACGGCTGCGCGCGGCCGGGTGCGTGTTCGCCGAGGACGAGGCGCGCATCCTGCTGGACGCCGCGGCCACGCCCGCGGAACTGGCGGCGATGGTCCGTTCCCGTGCGGAGGGGCGGCCGCTGGAGCACGTGGTCGGCTGGGCGGAGTTCGGCGGCCTGCGGATCGCGGTGGAAGCGGGCGTCTTCGTGCCCCGGCGCCGCAGCGAGTTCCTGGTCGAGACGGCGGCCGGCCTGACGCCGGGCGGCGCGCTCGTGGTCGACCTGTGCTGCGGCAGCGGCGCCCTGGCAGCCGCGCTGGCGGCCCGGGTCGGCCGGATCGGCCGGCCGGTCGAGGTGTACGCGGCGGACGTCGACGCGGCCGCCGTCGGCTGCGCCCGCCGGAACCTGGCCGGCGTCGGCGCCCGGGTGTTCCAGGGCGACCTGTTCGACCCGCTGCCCACCGCCCTGCGCGGCCGGGTGGACGTGCTGCTGGCCAACGTCCCGTACGTGCCCACCGGCGACATCGCGCTGCTCCCCGCCGAGGCCCGCGTCCACGAGGCGCTGCCCGCACTGGACGGCGGACCGCAGGCCTCGGGGAACCTCCCCGGCTGGCTGCCGCTGGAGCTGTACGTGGTCCTGCTGTCGCTGGTCTCCGAGGTGCTGGCCTTCG
>NZ_JBEYVJ010000739.1:0-2016 GCF_040643935.1 Kitasatospora sp. NPDC047058
CGTGGACGTCGCGGGCCGGGCGCGTCCGGCGCTGGGGCGGAGCGAGAGGCCGGAGACCGTCCCGCTCTCCTTCGCGCAGCGCCGGCTCTTGGCGACGGAGCGGTAGCGGGCGCCGCGCGGGGTCGGGTCCGGGCGGCCGTCACGCCGCCTGCTCCAGGACGCGGCGCTCCTCGGCGGCCTCTCCGGCGTCCCCGCCCTTCCCCGCCGCCACCCGTCGGCCGGTCAGCAGCCGCATCAGGCCGAGCTGCACGACCGCCCCCACCGTCATGCCGGCCCACAGGCCGTTCACCCCCAGCGGCCCGGACAGCGCCGCACCGGCGCCGAGCTGGGCGGTGAGGCCGAGCAGGACGGCGGCGACCAGCGGGCGGCCTGCGCCGGTGGCCTGGTGGACACCGCCGACGGCGACCACCAGGGCGTACGGGAGCAGGTAGAGGCCGGCCATCCGCAGGAAGCCGACGGAGTGGGCGGCCACCGCCTCGTCCGCCGTGAACAGTGCGGTGACCGGCTGCGCCAGCGCCGCGCAGAGGACCGCCGCGCCCGCACCGAGGACGCCGGCCAGCCGGGCGGTGTCCCGTCCGAGGGTGCGCAGCGCCGCGGTGTCGCCCGCGCCGCCGAGGCGGGCGGCCTCGATGGCGGCGGCCTGCCGGACGGCGTAGAAGGCCATGGTGACGATCAGCAGGACGCGGTAGCCGACGCCGTAGCCCGCGACCGCGGGGACGCCGAAGGCGGCGACCAGGCCGAGCTGTGCGGTGCCGACGCCCATCCGGGCGGTGAAGTCGAGGCCGAACGGGGCTCCGGCGGCCAGGATCCGGCGGGCGCTCGTGCCGAGGCCGCCGGCCGGGGCGGGCAGCCGGTGGCGGCGGCGCAGCAGCAGCGTCACCCCGAGGGCGACGGCGCGCGAGAGGGTCAGGGCGAGGGCGGCGCCGGTCACGCCGAGGGCCGGGAGCGGGCCGGGGCCGAGGACGAGCAGCGGGTCGAGGGCGAGCAGTAGGGCGTTGGAGAGCAGGGCGATCCGCATGGGCGTACGGGTGTCGCCGGTGCCCTTGAAGAGTTCGTCGGCGACGCGCTGCGCGAAGAAGAGCCCGAACGCGGGGAAGGCCACCGCGAAGTAGCCGGCGGCGAGCCGGGCGGCCTCGCCGTCGAGGAAGCCGCCGGCGATCCGGTCGCGGAGCAGGAAGCCGGGGACGGCGAGGGCGAGGCTGCCGGCGAGGCAGAGCCGCCAGGCGGCCCGTGCGGTGCGGCCGGCGGCCGCCCGGTCGTCGGCGCCGAGGGCGTGCGAGAGCCGGACGGTGGTACCGGAGGAGACCACCAGGACCAGGCCGAGCAGCAGGTTCTCCACGGTGCCCGCGAGGGTGACGGCGGCGACGGCGGCTCCGCCGAGCCCGGCCACCCAGAAGGTGCCGATGACCGAGGCGATCACCCCGGAGAGCAGTTCCCCGTAGACCGGTCCGGCCAGTGCGACCAGCTTCGCGCGGTGTCCCCGCATGTCGTCTCCCCCGTGTTCCGGACCGGCGCGGTGCGCGCCCGTCCACGTCGGGCCCCGAAGACCCCCGGGCCCGCTTGCCTCGAATAGAGATACATCTAATCGAGGCACCTCGGCAAGAGGTAACATGGCGCGGCAATGGAGCGCGCGCCGACGGAAAGGCTTCGACTGTGCTGACCCTCGCGATCCTCGGCTTCCTGCACGACGAACCGCTGCACGGCTACGAGTTGAAGTCCCGGATCACCGGCCTGACCGGCCACGTCCGCCCGGTCAGCGACGGTGCGCTCTACCCCGCGATCACCCGTCTGGAGAAGGCCGGACTGCTGGTCCGGCGCAGCGAGCCGGGCAGCGGCGCCGTGCCCCGGCAGGTGCTCGAACTGACCGCCGAGGGCCGTGCCGAACTCGCCCGCCGGCTGGCCGACCCGGACCAGGTGGAGATCTCCGACCAGATCCGCCCGCTGTCTGGCCGCCGCCGGGGCCGGGTTCTCCGACGTCGTCAAGCTGACGTACTTCGTCACCGACATGGCGTTCAT
>NZ_JBEYVJ010000740.1:0-2016 GCF_040643935.1 Kitasatospora sp. NPDC047058
CCGCGCCGGCCGACATGGCCGCACCGAAGACGCCGACCGGGACGTCGAGACCCCGGTAGGCGAGGACCGGCAGCACGGTGACGAAGACCGGCCCGCCGCAGTTCAGCGCGGTGCCCGCGAGCACCACGCGGCGCAGCACCGGGTCGGCCCAGTTCATCCGGAAGCCGGCGGTCAGCCGCTGCCAGACGGTGCCCTCGACGACCGTGCGCCCGCCCCACGGCCTCATGGACCGGAAGCAGGCGGCGGAGACCAGGTAGCTGGCGGCGTCCACCAGCAGTGCGGCCACGCCGAGCGCGCTGTACAGGGCCGCCGCGATGGAGGGGCCGGCCACTTCGGCGACCGAGCCGCTGCCTTCGAGGCGGGAGTAGGCGCGGACCAGCTGGTCGTCCTCCACCACCGCGGGGACGGCGATCAGGTAGCCGACGTTGAAGAAGATGGTCGCGCCGCTGATCACCGCGACGCAGCCGAACAGCAGCGGGGTGGAGAGGACGTCCAGCCAGTGGGCGAGCGGGATGACGGCGACGGCGCCGAGGCGCAGGAGGTCGCAGGCGAGCATCGTGCGGCGTTTGTTCCAGCGGTCGACGAGGACGCCGGCCACCGGCCCGAGCAGCGGGATGCCGAGGTACTGGGCCATCGCCACCACGCCGACCTGGAGGGCGGAGGCATGCAGCACGAAGATCATCAGGGTGGGGACGACGAAGACGGTGATCCGGTCGCCGACCACGCTGACCGTCTGGCCGGCCCAGAACAGGTTGAAGCCGCGCCCGAGGCCGGCGGGGCGCCGGGCCGTCACGAGGTCTCCCCGTCGGCCGTGCGGATCACGAACCCGGCCGTCTTGCCGGTGCGGTCGTTGCCGACCAGCTCGTGCACCGCGCGGACCCGGAAGTTCTCCGGGTCGTGCTGGAAGGCGGTGCTGAGGGTGAACGTCGCGGAGAGCAGTTCGGTGCGCAGCCGGGCGGTGTCCACGCCTCCGGTCCGCGCTGCCGCGGGGGCGAGCAGCAGGAGGTCGACGCCGGTGGCCCGGCCGCCGTACTCGGTGATCACCACCTGGGCGCGGGAGACGCCCGGTTCGCGCTCGGCCCGGGCGAGCAGCTCGTCCACGTGCAGGCCGAGTCCGCGCACCTGGACGACGCTGTCGCGCCGGCCGAGCACGCGCATCGCCCGGCCGGGCCGCCCGCACCGGCAGGTGGTCAACTCCCCCGCGTCGCCCGTGCGGTAGCGCAGCACCGGGTTGAGCACCTCGGGGTCGAGGGTGGTGAAGTCCAGCAGGCCGTCGGGGCCGGCGTGCACCAGTTGCCGGGGCAGCGGGTGGAAGGTGTCGGCCGGGCAGTCCGGGGTGTTGGTGCCGACCACCCAGGTCTCGGTGGAGCCGAACATGCCCCAGCGGCGGGCCTGCGGCGCGACGGCCGCGAGGTCCTCGTCGAGCTGCGGCTGCCAGGCCTCGCCGAGCCAGAGCACCTTGCGCAGGGCGGGCAGCTTCAGGCCGGCGGCGCGGGCGTGCGCGAACCAGAGCCGCAGGACGCTCGGGGTGCCGCCGATCGCGGTGGCCCGTCGGTCGGCGAGGAAGCCCAGCCACTCCCCGTACTCCTCCCGGGTGACCGAGCCGAGCGCGATCACCCGGCAGCCCGCCAGGTCCGCGAGCGCGGCGGCGAGGAAGTGCGCGCCCCACATCCGCCCGGCGCCCCAGGCGTTGACGAAGGTGTCGTCGCGGTCGAGCGGCTGCCAGTGCGCGTGCACCCCGGCCATGTAGAAGCCGGTGGGCGCGTAGCCGAGCTTGGGGGCGCCGGTGGAGCCGCCGCTCTGGAACAGCCAGGTGGCGCCGGCCGCGGCCCGCGGCTCCAGGTGGGCGAGGGCGGTGTTCAGGTCGTCCTTGGCCAGCGGCGGGAGGGCGGCCAGTTCGTCGAGGCTGCCGATGCTGCCGGCCGGCCCTCGCGCCTGGGCAGGTGGTGGAGGTCCGCCATGAGGAGCATGTTCTCCTCGCCGGTGATCAGGCCGTCGACGGCGGAGAACTGCCCG
>NZ_JBEYVJ010000741.1:0-2007 GCF_040643935.1 Kitasatospora sp. NPDC047058
GCTCAGGCCTGCGGGGCCTGAGCCGGGCCGTCAGCGGGCTCGGCAACCGGCCCGTCGGCCGGGTCGTCCTGGTCGGCGGCCGCGCGCACCAGCTCGGGCAGCAGGTCCGCCACCGCCGCGGTCAGCGCCTCCAGCACCCGGCAGTCGGGGCACGGGTGCCACAGCAGGCACACCTCGGCGTCAAGGAAGGACACCGTCGGCGCCCCGACGGCCAGCAGCCGCTCCTCCAGCCCCCCGCGCAGCAGCGCCTCCTCCAAGCCCGAGGTGTCCTGGCCGCGCGGCCCGTAGACCAGGCCCTGCGGCCACCGGATCTGCTGCGCCGCGCTGCTCCAGTCGCGCTCCAGTGTGGCCCGCGCTCCAGCTTCCGCTCCAGCCGCGCGATCTGGGTATCGGACAGCTTGGGGCGACCGGGTGAGCCCTTCGATGCGAGTGCGGCCTCACCGCCCTCGCGCCACTGTCGGCGCCAGCGTTCCACCGAGCGCACGCTCACCCGCAGCGCGGCCGCGATGTCCCGGCTCTTGTCCCCGTCCTCGAAGCGTTCCACAGCCGGTCGCCGGATCCGCTCCCGCGCGGCCCTCTCCGCGTCGGTCAAACCGCCGCCCTGTGCATACCTCACAGCACATGACTACCGGGGTCACCCCTCCACCGGCAGGCGAACGCTACGGCTTCACCCATCCGAGCGACATCACGAGTTCAACTTCAGTGGCGCGCAAATGACCGCCAGTCAGCTACACAAAACAGGTCAATCACCTTGAAGCGCCGAAGGCAGTAGATATCGATCGCGTCAAGGAATCACCGTCGGCCAGTGGGCAGGGAAAATCAGCCCGTCTAGCTCGATTAGCTTCTTAAGGCTGACGGCCGCGATTACGGTCCTCGTTATGCCCTTCGCCAATCAAGCGGAGAGGGGATCAGGGAGGCCAAACCATGATCAAGAAACTTCCCGTACTTGCCGCAGCCGTAGCACTCCTGCTCACACCCATGGCCGGCACCGCGTCTGCCGAGACGGCCACACAATCGGAGCCAGTGGCCAGTCCCGCCGCTTCAAACACTGCCTGGTTCAGCCCTGACGGCTACTCGAACGCGGTCCGGATCACCCAGTTCGTCGCCGGTGACGGCCATCACTACGTCTACGGAATCTTGAATTCCCGAAGCTCCAACCTTGCGCTCTACTATGACAGGTCCACCGACGGTGGCCAGCACTGGGACAGCTTCGTTGACCGGGTTTACGTTGCTCCTGGACAATACGCTCTGCCGATTAAGTACGACGACGGCGGTGTGTGGTATCGGGCATGCTCCGCAGCGGAGTGGGCGGGCAACCCCTACGGAAGTCCCGAGTGGGGCTACGACATCGCCTGCACTAACTGGTTCTGATCTCTGGAACGGCCCGTCGCATCCGGCGGGCCGTTCCAGCGTGTCTGGCGGCAGATCGTCGACGTTGGCCACCAACCCGGCTATCGCTAAGAGTGTCAGCAAAGTCAAGTGGAGCAGGGATGCCCGACCAGCCGCCCACCCGCCGCGAGCGCCAGCGCGAACAGACCGCGGCGGAGATCCTCGCCGCCGCCCGCGCCCTGCGCCGCTGGGCGCTGACCAACCGCAGCGAGTTCACCCTGCCGTTCGGCAAGCCCGTCGCCGACGCCGGCACCGCCCCCACCGACCCCGCGCACGAGGCGAGCTGGCGCTTCGGCCAGGTCTTCCTCGGCCTGATGGCCCGGCTCTGGGCCGAAGGATCCGTCTCGAGCCAGCTCACACCGGAGCCCGCCCCACTTGGTGGTCCCAGTTCGACGACCTGCGCGAGCACCTCACCGAGGACATTCCGCTGCCCCTGATCCACCAATTCGTTCAGGCCTGGACCTGCATCTACGGGCTCGTCGCCCTGGAGACCTTCGGTCACCTCGACTTCACCCTGGCCGACCCCGAGCCGTTCTTCGAGCAGGCCCTCGCCGACGTCCTCGGATCACTGACACCGGGCACACCCACGATGTAGACCGCCACGGTCCACAAGCCGGC
>NZ_JBEYVJ010000742.1:0-2001 GCF_040643935.1 Kitasatospora sp. NPDC047058
GCCGACACCCGGCCGGTGTCGGCGGTCAGCTCCGCGGTCTCCAGCGCGGGCAGCTCCCGCTCGGCCCGGCTGACCACGGCCGGCAGCAGCCGGTTCAGCACGCTGGGGGACGCGACGATCCGGGCCGTCCCCGTCCGGGACTCCTCGTGCAGCCGCACCCGGGCCAGCAGGGACCGGGCCTGGCCGAGCAGCCCGGCGGCCTCGGCGGCCATCACCTCGCCGGCCGGGGTCAGCCGGACCGCCCGCCGGCTGCGGTCGAAGAGCTCGACGCCCACCGTCCGCTCCAGCCGGGCCACCTCCTGGCTGACCGTCGGCTGGGAGATGTGCAGGCGTTCGGCGGCGCGGCCGAAGTGCAGCGTGTCGGCCACCGCGAGGAAGACCTCGAGCTGACGCAGAGTGAAACCCATAGCCGGAAGCCTATGGGAAGGCCCAGGACTCATTCTGGATCCCGATGCGAACGATCCCTAGGCTGAGCCGCGGTTGCCACACCGTGGTGGTATCGCAGAGAAGAGCACCTGCCATGACCGGACTCCCCATCCGCATCTCCGACGAAGTCGCCCGGGCCGTCGCCGCCGGAGCCCCCGTCGTCGCCCTGGAATCGACCATCTTCACGCACGGCCTGCCGCGGCCCCGCAACCTGGAGGTCGCGCTGGAGGCGGAGGAGGGGCTGCGGGCCGCCGGGGTCGTCCCGGCCACGATCGGCGTCCACGCCGGGGTGCCGACGGTCGGGCTCGGCACGGACCAGATCAAGGAGCTGTCCGAGGCGGACGACCTCGACAAGGCGAGCCTGCGCGACCTGCCGGTGGTCACCGCGCTCGGCCGGCACGGCGGGACGACCGTCGCCGCCACCGCCTTCCTCGCCCACCGCGCGGGCATCCGGGTGTTCTCCACCGGAGGCCTCGGCGGCGTGCACTTCGGGGCGTCCGAGACCTTCGACGAGTCGGCCGACCTGACCACGCTGGCCGCCACGCCGGTCACCGTCATCAGCGCGGGCGTGAAGTCGATCCTCGACATCCGGGCCACCCTGGAGCGGTTCGAGACGCTCAACATCCCGGTCATCGGCTACCGCACCAACCAGTACCCCGGCTTCTACGTCACCGACTCCGGACACCGGATCAACTACCGGGTCGACACGCCCGAGGAGGCCGCCCGGGTGATCGCCGCCCGTGACGGCCTGGAGCTGAGCCAGGCCGTGCTGATCGCCAACCCGGTCGACCCCGCCAAGCAGCTGCCGCCCGAGGAGCTGGACGTGCTGCTGGAACGGGCCTGGGCCGAGGCCGAGCGCCGGGGCATCACCGGCAACGCCTCGACGCCGTTCCTGCTCGACTTCATCCAGCGCGACACCGGCGGCCGCAGCCTGGACGTCAACGTGGAGGTCTACCGCGGCAACGTCCGGCTCGGCGGGCAGATCGCCACCGCGCTCGCCGCCCTGCGGAACGAGGCGTAGGCGCATGCTCGGAGTACTCGGCGATCTCGTCGAAGACGTCGTCGTCTGGGTCGACGGCCCGCTCCGGCACGGCACCGACACCAGCGCCCGGGTCTTCCGGCGGCGCGGCGGCAGCGCGGCCAACGTCGCGGCCTTCGCGGCCGGCCGGTGCCCCGTGCGCTTCCTCGGCTGCGTCGGCGACGACCCGGCCGGGGACGGCCTGGTCGCCGAACTGGCTGGCCACGGCGTCGACGTCCGGGTCACCCGCGAGGGGCGGACCGGCAGCATCGTCGTGCTGATCGACGGCGGCGGCGAGCGGACCATGCTCCCCGACCGGGGCGCGGCCACGCTGCTCGACACCGTCCCGGACGCCTGGCTGGACGGGCTGGCCCACCTGCACGTGCCCGCCTACTCCTTCGACGGGGAGCCGGTCGGCACCGCCGCGGTCGACGCGCTGCGGCGGGTCCGCCGGGCGGGCGGCTGCCGCCGCCGTCGAGCACGGCGGCGACCGCCGGTTGCAGGTCGAGCGGAGAGACGGCGGCGGGCGCACCGGGCAGCCCCTGCCGTCCACGCCG
>NZ_JBEYVJ010000743.1:0-1996 GCF_040643935.1 Kitasatospora sp. NPDC047058
CGTTCGGCGGCTGGCCCGTCCCGGTGCCGCCCGCGGCCCGCGAACTGCTGGTCCGGCTGGGCGGATTCACCGTGCCGCCGACGGAGTTCACGCTCACCGGCCATCCCCGGCAGACGCGCGACCACGGCCTCCCGCACCCCCACTGGCTGGTGTCCGACGACGGCGCCGGCGGCGTCACCTGGGTCGACATCGAGTCCGACGGCAGCTGGGGCCAGGTGCTGATGCAGTACCGCGAGGGCGGACTCCACGTCGAGGCCGAGTCGCTGGAGACCTGGCTGGACCACCTCGTCGGCACGGCGGAGACCCTCGCCGACGACACCGGCTTCGACGAGGGCGTCCAGCCCTTCACGGACGACTTCTGGGACGCCCTCCACCCGGAGGGCCCCGCCCTGCCGCTGCCCTCCGCCGCCGAACTGCGCTCCCCCGGTCAGGACCCGGTGCTCGCCGGGCTCGTCGCCCGGCTCCCCGACGACGCCCTGGTCGCCGACCTGCGCACCGCCCGGCCCGGCAGCCGCGCCCGCTTCGACCGGGCGCTCGGCCCGTACCGCCTGGAACGGGCCGCCGGCGGGCCCGTCTTCGCCGCCGTCCCCTGGGACTGGGAGCACGACCGCCCCCGGCGGCAGGGCGGCTGAGCACGTCCGGGGGTTCGGGCGGTCGGTCACGGCCTGCGAGAGCGGTCAGCCGCGGGAGGCCGCCACCTCGGCGCGGAGCAGCGCGGCCAGGGCCTCCGCGTAGCGGCCGGGGCGGCGGCGGGGCAGGGCGACGCCGAAGTGGCGGGCGGGGCGCGGGGGTTGGACCGGGACCACCCGGGTTCCGGGCTGTGCGGGTTCGAGCGCGACGTACGGCACCAGGGACACGCCGACGCCGGCGGCGACCAGCGAGCGGGCGAAGAAGTAGTCGGTGGTGGAGCCCGCGACCCGGAGTTCGAAGCCGGCCAGCTCGGCGTACCGGTGCAGGAAGGCCTCGGTCTTCAGGCAGCCCAGCACCCAGCGCTCACCGGCGAGTTCGGCCAGGTCCAGGGCTTCCCGGCCGGCCAGCGGGTGGCCGGCCGGAAGCACCACGGAGAGCGGGTCGTCCATCAGCGGCGTCCAGTCCAGGCCGGAGCGGTCCCCGGGGAGGACGGGCAGCGGGCCGTCGAAGTGGTAGGCGAGCGCGAGGTCGGCGGCGCCCTCCCGGACCATCGGCAGGCTGTCCTCGGGTTCCCTTTCCAGGATGCGCAGTTCGGCCTCGGGGTGGTCGGCGGCGAACCGGGCCAGGACGGCGGGCAGCAGGTGCCGGCCGCCGCTGGTGAAGGTGGCCAGGGTGAGCCGCGGCCGGTCCGCGCCGAGCCGGCCGATCTGCTCCCGGGCGTTGCGGAGTTCGGCGTCGATCGCGCCGGCCGCGTCCACCAGCAGCCGCCCGGCCTCGGTGAGCCGCACGCCGCGGGTGGAGCGCTCCACCACGGTCGTGCCGAGGCCGCGTTCGAGGGCGGCGATCTGCTGCGACACGGCGGAGGGGGTGAGCAGCAGGGCGGTCGCCGCCCGGTTGAAGCTGCCGTGCTCGGCGACCGCCTGGAGCATGGTGAGCCGTCGGACGTCGATCACGGTGGCACTCCCCCTGGTCAACAGTTCTGCTGATGACGCGTTCAGTAAGTCGGTAGTTCTGCTGGTGACGGTACACCGGCAGAGTGAGGGTCATGCGAAACGTCACGGGAAACGTCACGGGAAATCCACTGCGCACCGTCTGCGTCATCGGCGGGAGCCGCTACTTCGGCCTCCGCCTGGTCTCCCTGCTGCGGGAGTCCGGCGCCCGCGTCACCCTGGTCAACCGCGGCTCCACCCCGCCGCCGCCCGGCGTCGACCACGTCGTCGCGGACCGGTCCGACGAGGCCGGGCTGGCCGCCGCGCTCGGCGGGCGGACCTTCGACGCGGTGATCGACCAGGTGCTCTACACCCCCGCCGACGCGGCGGTGGCCCGCCGGGTGTTCGACGGCCGCACCGGGCGGTACGTGATGACC
>NZ_JBEYVJ010000744.1:0-1991 GCF_040643935.1 Kitasatospora sp. NPDC047058
CCCCGCGGCGCCCGCCGACCTGCGCGGAGCCGCACTCGGGCTGCGCTGGTCGCTCGGTGCCGGCGGCGCCGAGGCGGTCGGCCGGGCACGGTCGCTGGCCGGCGCGGACCCCCAGGAGCTCGGCGACTGGCTGGCCGGCCTCTTCGCGCTGGCCCGCGACGAGCTGACCGGCGGCGGCGCCGCACCGGACGAGGACCGGAACGACGG
This sequence comes from Kitasatospora sp. NPDC047058, assembly GCF_040643935.1. Classification (NCBI taxonomy): domain Bacteria; kingdom Bacillati; phylum Actinomycetota; class Actinomycetes; order Kitasatosporales; family Streptomycetaceae; genus Kitasatospora; species Kitasatospora sp. NPDC047058. The sequence goes on from NZ_JBEYVJ010000744.1 coordinate 208, forward strand.
CACCGCACCGGACGAGGACCGGGACGGCGGCACCGGACCGGACGAAGGCACCGGCCCCTCCCTGCTCGACGCGCTGGACGACATCGTCACCGCCATGACCGACGGCGACTTCGTGACCGGACTGCCCGCCCTGCGCCAGGCCTTCGCCTTCTTCCCGCCCCGCGAGCGCGAACGCATCGCGGAGCGCCTGCTCGACCGGCGCGGCCGGCGCGGCTCGGCCCGCGCGCTGCTGCGCACCCCGGCCGACCCGCTGGACCTCGCCCGCGCCCGCACCCTGGAGGAGAACGTGCACCGACTGCTCGACCGGTACGGCCTGCGGACCGGACCGGGCACGCCATGACCGGCACCGACCACATCGACCACACCGACCGCCCCGCCGCCACCGACTCCGCCGCCGACGGCGCCCCCGACGCCGGGCTGGAACGCTGGCGGCTGATCCTGGGCGCCCCCGCCGAACGCGCCACCGGCCCGCTCGGCGCGGAGGCCGCCGCCCGGGACGCGGCGCTCGAATGGCTCTACGGCCGCGACATTGACCTCGAACGGCGCGGCGTCCGGCGCGGCCCGACCGGCGCCCCGGCGGGGGGCCGGACCGGCGGCGACGGCGCGTCCGTGCTCACCCCGGTGGACTGGCTGGACGACGTCCACCGGCTCTTCCCCAAGGAGACCGTCGAGCGGCTGGAGCGGGACGCCGTCGAGCGGTACGAGATCACCGAGATCGTCACCGACCCCGAGGTGCTCGCCCGGGTCGAACCGAACGCCACCCTGCTCCGCGCCGTGCTGCGCACCAAACACCTGATGAACCCCCAGGTGCTCGCCCTCGCCCGGCGCATCGTGGAGACGGTGGTCCGCGAGCTGATGGAGCGGCTCCGGCCGGAGCTGCGCCGCGCCTTCACCGGCGCCCGCTCGCGCCGCCCCAGCCGGCTGCCGCTGGCCCGCGACTTCGACTTCCGGGGGACGGTCCGGGCCAACCTGGCGCACTACCAGCCGGAGCAGCGCCGCGTGCTGATCGAGCGGCCGCTGTTCCACGCGCGCACCCGGCGGCACCTGGAGCAGTGGCAGCTGATCCTGCTGGTGGACCAGTCGGGTTCGATGGTCGGCTCGGTGATCCACTCCGCCGTCACCGCCGCCTGCCTGTGGAACCTGCCGGGCCTGCGCACCCACCTGATCGCCTTCGACACCGCGGTGGTGGACCTGACCGCCGACGTCACCGACCCGGTCGAGCTGCTGATGCGGGTCCAGCTCGGCGGCGGCACCGACATCGCCCGCGCCGTCGACTACGCCGCCGGCCTGGTGGACAACCCGCGGCGCAGCATCGTCGCGGTCGTCTCCGACTTCTACGAGGGCGGCGACCCGTACCGGCTGGTCCGCACCGTCCGCGGCCTGGTCGAGCAGGGCGCCACCGTGCTCGGCCTGGCCGCGCTGGACGAGGAGGCCGACCCGGTCTACGACCGCGCCCTCGCCGGCCGGCTGGCCGAGGCGGGCGCCCACGTCGGCGCGATGACGCCCGGCCGGCTCGCCGAGTTCGTCGCCGAGAAGGTGGGCCGTTGAACACGCCCCCCGACGCGCCGCCGCGGGCGGACCTGCTCGCCCTCACCCCGGACACCCTCGCCGCGCTCGCCAACCGCGGGCTGGTCAAGCGCGCCGCCAAGGACGTGGACTCCGGCGCCGGGCCGCAGGTCGAGTGCGCGGCCGATGGCAGCGTCCTCGGTGTCCACCCGGACGGCAGCCGGCCGGCAGCCGCGGCCGGCTGGTCGCTGGACCGGGGCCGCGCCAACCTGGCGATG
>NZ_JBEYVJ010000745.1:0-1991 GCF_040643935.1 Kitasatospora sp. NPDC047058
ATGACAAGTTGCTGGCCCTGCTTCATGACAAGTTGCTGGCCCTGCTCGACATCCGGATGCGTCGCGGCGCCCAGCCCGGGACGCCGGCCGCCCGGATCGAGCACACGCCGCACGTCGTGCGCCAGAGCGGGCCGGCGAGCGTCTGGAACGGCATCCTCTGGTCGGGCCTCGACGCCGGGACGGCGGACGCGGCGATCGCCGAGCAGGTGCGCCACTACACCGCGCTCGGCCAGGACTTCGAGTGGACGCTGTACGCCCACGACCGCCCGGCCGACCTCGGCGAGCGGCTGGCCGCGGCGGGCTTCACCCCGGAGGAGCCCGAGACCCTGCTGGTCGCCGAGGTCGCCGACCTGGTCCGCCGGACGGAGGGGACGGCGGCGCCGGCCGGCATCGAGCTGCGCGAGGTCACCGACGAGGCCGGCGTGGCGCAGGTCGTCGCCGTCCACGAGGCGGCCTTCGGCACCGACGGCACCCGGCTGGGCCGCCGCATCCTGGCCCAGCTCGCCGAGTCCCCGGAGACCTTCCGCGTCCACCTGGCGATCGCCCACGAGGACGGCCGGGAGATCCCGGTCTGCTCGGCCCGCACGGAGCTGTACCCGGGCACGGGCTTCGCCGGCCTCTGGGGCGGCGGCACCCTGGAGCGCTGGCGTGGGCGCGGCGTCTACCGGGCGCTGGTCGCCCACCGCGCGCGGATCGCCGCCGACCTCGGGTACGAGTACCTGCGGGTGGACGCCTCCGACCAGAGCCGGCCGATCCTCGAACGCCTGGGCTTCGCCGCCCTGACCACCATGACCCCGTTCCAGTACGGGCTCTGACCCGGCTCCACCCTTCGCCGGCGCTCGTCGAAGCCGACGGTCCGGGCACGGTAGACGCGCGCATATGGAGCTGAGCTCGTCGGCTATGGCCCGGCCGTCCCGCGTGGAATTGACTGGTTGCCATGACCGATGACACGCAGAACGCGCAGCAGACGCAGCAGCAGCACCCCTCCGCCCCCGCCGACGGCCGGGCTCCGGCCGGCCCGCTGGTCCTGGTGACCGGCGGCACGGGCAAGACCGGCCGGCGCGTCGTCGAGCGGCTGACCGCCCGCGGCCGGGCGGTCCGGACCGGCTCGCGCACCGCGGCCGTCCCGTTCGACTGGGACGACCGGAACACCTGGGCGCCCGCCCTGGAGGGCGTCGGCGCGGCGTACCTCTCCTACTACCCGGACCTCGCCTTCCCGGGGGCGGTCGAGACGGTCGGTGCCTTCGCCCGGCTGGCCGCGAAGGCGGGCGTGGAGCGGCTGGTCCTGCTGTCCGGCCGGGGCGAGGAGGCCGCACGGGCCGCCGAGGACGCGGTGCGGGAGGCCGGCACCGGCTGGACCGTCGTGCGCTGCGCGTGGTTCAACCAGAACTTCGACGAGAGCTTCTTCCTCGACCCCGTCCTGGGCGGTGAGTTGGCACTGCCGACCGGGACCGCCGCGGAGCCGTTCGTGGACGCGGACGACATCGCGGACGTCGCGGTCGCCGCGCTGACCGAGGACGGCCACCACGGCGAGGTGTACGAGCTGACCGGGCCGCGGCTGCTCTCCTTCGCCGACGTCGCGGCCGAGCTGTCGGCGGCCACCGGGCGCGAGATCCGCTTCACGCCGGTGAGCATCGAGGAGTACCGGGCGGTGCTGGGCGCGGCCGGGCTGCCGGGGGACTTCGCCGACCTGTTCACGATGATCCTCGACGGCCGCAACGCCCACCTGGCGGACGGCGTCCGCCGCGCTCTCGGGCGCGAGCCCAGGGACTTCACCGAGTTCGCGCGCGCCGCGGCCGCCACCGGCGTGTGGAACGTGCAGTCGCACAACTGACGTACCGTCCGCACCTGCCGTATCTTGTGCCCCGGGCCCCTGGGGAATCCCGCCCGGGCCCGGGGCCCCGCTTGCCGCCGCACCGCCTGCACCGCCTGCGCCACTGCACCGCCCGCGCACCCGCACAGCCCACGGCTCGCGCCACCGCACAGCCTGC
>NZ_JBEYVJ010000746.1:0-1985 GCF_040643935.1 Kitasatospora sp. NPDC047058
AGTTCTCGCGAAGCCGGATCCGGCCCGCTTCTGGGCGATCATCTGGGAGCCTGCTCTCAGGTGCCCGGTGGGAGGTGGAGGGCCCGGCAGCCGGCGCCCGAGTAGCCGCCGGCGCAGTCGACGACGAGGTGGAACGGGGCGTGGGCCCGGGCCTGGGCCAGCGCGTCGCCCGCGCCGTAGTCGAGGACGACGTCGGCGCCCAGCTCCGCGACCAGGCCGGCGTTGCGCGCCGAACAGACGCCGGCCACGAACGCGCCCTCCAGCTTGGCGATCTGCACGGCGAGCTGGCCCACCGCGCCGGAGGCGCCCAGGACCAGCACGCGCCGGTCGGCGGGCCGCTGCCGGGGGGTGCGGCCCAGGTCCACCACCGCCATCCGGGCGGTCACGCCGCTCACCGGCAGGGCGGCGGCCACGGTCAGGTCGACCTCGTCCGGCACCGCGCAGAGCTGGTCGGCGCGCACCACGACGGTGTCGGCGTAGGAGCCGCGCTGGCCCCGGGAGAAGTCGGTCCCGCCGACCACGCGGTCGCCCGGCCGGACGCCCGTGACCCCGGGGCCGACGGCGTCGACCACCCCGGCGAAGTCCACCCCCACGACCACCGGCGGCCTCGGCCCCAGCACCCGGGCGGCCAGCCGCAGCGGGCCGTGACTGCGCATCTTCCAGTCGACCGGATTGACCCCGACGGCCCGGACACCGACCCGGACCTCACCCCTGCGGGGCTCGGGCGTGGGCAGGTCCACGAGCACCAACCGTTCCCCGGCCTTCCAGGTGCGCTGCGCCATGGCTCTCATGGGTCGTAGCGTACGGCGGCGGCCCGGGCGCCGTACGGCCGAGGGGGCCGGTGCGCGCGCGGCCCCGGTCGCCCGGCGGGCGGCCGGACCCGCGCGAATGGGGTCGAAGGGCCCCAGACGCCGTCGGCGCGGTCAACCTACGGTGACGTTACCTACGGAACCGTAGGTTCGCCCGTCGACCGAGAGTTGAACCCCTGTGAGCAACACCTCCGCCCGCACCCGGTGGACCGATGCCCGACTCCTGGAGGCCCTGGAGGAGGTGGTCGAGCGCGAACTCGACCGCCACCTGCGGGTCTTCAAGGAGTGGATGCCGCACGAGTACGTGCCCTGGGGCCGCGGCCGGGACTTCGACGGCCCGCTAGGCGGCGAACCGTGGGCGGCCGGGCAGTCGCCGCTGACCGAGGTGGGCCGGGTCTCGCTGGTGGTGAACCTGCTGACGGAGGACAACCTGCCGAGCTACCACCACGAGATCGCGAGGCTGTTCGGCCGCGACGGCGCCTGGGGCACCTGGGTGCACCAGTGGACCGCCGAGGAGGCCCGGCACTCGACGGTCCTGCGGGACTACCTCGTCGCCTCCCGCGCCGTCGACCCGGTGGAGCTGGAGCGCGCCCGCATGACCCACATGCGGGGCGGCTTCGTCTCCGACCACCGGCACTCGCCGCTCCACACGGTCGCGTACGTCGCCTTCCAGGAGCTGGCCACCCGCATCGCGCACCGCAACACCGGGCACGCCTCGGGCGATCCGGTCTGCGACCGGATGCTGGCGCAGGTCGCCAACGACGAGAACCTGCACATGATCTTCTACCGGAACCTGCTGCGGGCCGCGTTCGAACTCGCCCCCGACCAGGCGATGCAGGCCGTCAACGAGGTGGTCACCGGCTTCCGCATGCCCGGCCACGGCATGCCCGGCTTCGAACGCGCCGCCGTGCGGATCGCCGTCGACGGCGTGTACAACCTCCGCGTCCACCTCGACGACGTGCTGCTGCCCGTCCTGCGCCACCTCAAGGTGATGGAGACCGGCGGGCTGGGACCGGACGGGCTCAGGGCCCAGGAGGAGCTGGGGCTGGTACTCGACGGCCTGGCGGCCCAGGCGGCCCGCTTCGACGCGCGGCAGCCTCGACGAAGGCCGGCAGCAGCGCGGGGTGGTCGAGGAAGGACAGGTCGGGGGCGGCGGTCATCGGAGCGGCTCTCTGT
>NZ_JBEYVJ010000747.1:0-1984 GCF_040643935.1 Kitasatospora sp. NPDC047058
CGCTGCGTCGGCAGCCGCCCGAGCACCGGGGCTCGGTCTGGGCCTGCGAGTTCCGCCCCGCCGACCGGGGCGCGGCCGGGCCCGCCGGCGACGGGCCCGGCGAGGCACCCGGGGCGGAGCCGGACACGCTGCTGGTCACCGGCGGCAACGACGGCGCCGTCCGGCTCTGGGAGCCCGGCTCCGGCCGCAGCCGGCTGCTGCTGCGCGGCCACGGCCGCCGGATCGGCTCGCTCTCCTTCAACGGCGACGCCACCCTGCTGGCGGCCGGCGGCAACGACGGCGTGGTCCGGCTCTGGGAGCCGGCCACCGGCCGCCGGACCAGGGAGCTCGCGGCCCGCAGCAGCCGCCTGGTCTCCGCGCAGTTCAGCCCGGAGGGCCCGCTGCTGGCCACCGCCAGCAACGACGGCGACCTCTACCTGTGGAACGCCCTCAGCGGCGAGTACCTGCGCGAGATGGACGTCGAGACCGAACACGTCTGGGCCGAGGCCTTCAGCCCCGACGGCGTCCTCGTCGCCACCGCCAACGACGACGACACCGTGCGCATCTGGTACCGCAGCACCGGCGCGCACGTCGCCACCCTGCGGGAACACCGCGGCCGGGTCCGCTCCATCGCCTTCAGCGCCGACGGCCGACGGCTGGCCACCGGCTGCGACGACGGCCGGGTCCGGATCTGGGACGTCGCGGCCGGCCGGATCGCGGCCCAGCTGGAGGGCCACCACGACCGGGTCTACGCGGTCGCGTTCGCCCCCGACGGCGGCTCCTGGCTGGCCAGCGCCTCCTGGGACGGCGACGCGGTGGTCTGGTCGGACGGCGCCGCCCGGTACCGGCTGAGCGGTCACGTCGGCCGGCTCTGGACCGCCGCCGTGCACCCCCGGCGCCCGCTGCTCGCCACGGCCGGCGACGACCGCGTCGTCCGCCTCTGGGACCCGCACACCGGCCGCGACCTCGGCCGTCTGCGCGGCCACACCGGCCGGATCCTCGCCGTCACCTTCAGTCCCGACGGCTCGCTGCTCGCCAGCGGCGGCGAGGACGGCACCGTCCGCCTCTGGAACGTCCCCGCCGGCGGCCTCCCCGTCCTCCGCGCCACGCTGCTCGGCGCCCCCGACGGCTGGGCCGCCCTGCTCCCGTCCGGTGCCTACAAGTACGAGGGCGACGTGGTCGGCGAGTTCTGGCACGCCGTCGGCATGTGCCGCTTCGAACCGGGTGAACTCGACACCCACCTGCCCGGCGTCCACCGGCTCCCGCCGGAGGCCGAGCTCTGAGGCCCGGTCCGGCGGCGACGGCGCACGGCGGCCGTTACGTCGTGCGCCGGCGCCAGACCGTGAACTGCTGCTGCCGGTCCACCTTCTCGACGTACCACTCGGCGGGGTGGCCCGGCCAGTACGCGTCCGGTGCGCCGCCCTCGGCGGGCAGCGGGGTGACCATCGCGGTGGCCTCCGCGGGGACCGGCTGCCAGCGCGGGTCGCGGTACCAGACCCGGCCCCGGTAGACCTCGAAGGCCTGCGCGCCGCGCAGGTTGCCGTCCACGTCCCAGGCGAACACCACGCTGTCGTCGGGGCGCAGCCCGGAGCTCTGGGTGAAGCCGGTGGCCAGGCCCTTGCGCCACTGCGCGTGCGGGCGGGCCACCGCCTCGGTGACGGCGGCGGTGGCGAACCCGGCGAACAGCGTGAGCGAGAGGCCCAGCGCCCAGAGCACCCGGCTCCCGCCGGCCAGCCGCAGCAGGACGGCCGCGCCGAGCACGGCGAGCGCCGCGGCGGTCGAGCGCAGCATGTTGAGCCTGCCCCAGTCCACGGCCAGGAAGAGGGCGTCCGGCATCCCCCAGGCGATGAAGACCTGCGAGGTGAGCAGGGAACCGGCGGAGCGGATCACCGATTCGGCCAGCAGCAGGGTGAGTCCGGCGGCGGCGGCCGCCGGGCCGGCGTGCGAGTCGCTGCCGTTGACCTTGCGCAGCGCCGGGAGGTACTTGGCGAGGACGTTGCCGGGC
>NZ_JBEYVJ010000748.1:0-1981 GCF_040643935.1 Kitasatospora sp. NPDC047058
GGCGGTCGCCGCCGGACGGATCCGGCCCGGGGAGACCGTGCTGCTACACGTCACCGGCGGCGGGCGGTCCCGCCGCGCGGCCGCCCGCCGGACCGCCGAGGTCCGGCCCGACCTGCGGATACCGGCCGGCCTGGGAGCCGAGGCCGCCGCCTACCTGGTGACCGGCTCATGACGGCCGCCACCCCCGAACCCACCGACCCCGGCCCCGACCAGCGCCCCGACCACGGCCCCGGCCCCGGCCGCGAGCCCGAGCCGTCCGACCGGCAGAGAGCAGAGCAGACCATGCAGCAGTTCGCCTTTCCCGCCACCTCGGCCCAGCGCCGGATCTGGCTGGTGGAGCGGCTGACCCCCGGCACCAGCGCCTACCACCTGCCGTTCGCCCTGGAGCTGGACGGCCCGCTCGACACCACCGCGCTGACCGCCGCGCTGACCGAACTGACCGGCCGGCACGAGGCGCTGCGCACCTGCTTCGAGCAGGCGGACGGCGAGCTGGTCCAACTGGTCGGCGAGCCGGGGCCGTTCGCGCTGGAGGTCCGGCAGACCCCGCCCGCCGAGCTGGACGCCGTACTGGCCGCCGACGCCGCCCGCCCCTTCGACCTCGCCCGCGGGCCGCTGCTGCGCGCGGTGCTGCACCGGCTGGCGCCGCAACGGCAGGTGCTGGCCCTCACCGTGCACCACCTGGTGGCCGACATGTGGTCGGTCGGCGTCCTGCTCGCCGAGCTCGCGCAGTGCTATGCCGGCCGGGCCGCCGAGCTGCCCGAACTGCCGATCCAGTACGGCGACTTCGCGGTCTGGGAGGCCGAGTCGCAGGCGGCCGGCGAGGAGCAGGACCAGGCCTGGTGGCGCCGGACGCTGGCCGGCGCGCCGGAGCTGCTGGAGCTGCCCTGCGACCGCCCGCGCCCCGCGGTGCAGTCGCTGCGCGGCGCCGCGCTGCCGGTCCGGCTCCCGGCCGGACTGTCCACCGCCGTCAAGGCCCTGTGCCGCCGGGCCGGGGTGACCCCGTTCATGGCCCTGCTGGCCGCCTTCCAGGCGGTGCTGGCCCGGCACAGCGGCAGCGAGGACGTCGTGGTCGGCACCGGCGCCGGGGTGCGCCCGGCCGAGGCCGAGGGGCTGATCGGCTGCTTCGTCAACATCCTGCCGATCCGCACCTCGCTGGCCGGCGACCCCACCTTCACCGACCTGCTGGCCCGGGTCCGCCGAGCCGCACTGGGGGCCTTCGAGCACCAGCAGCTGCCGTTCGAGCGGATGCTGCCCGAGCGGTCGAGCGGCCCGGCGCTCAGCCACAACCCGCTGGTCCAGTCGCTGCTGCTGGTGCAGAACGCGCCGCTGGCCGCCCCCGCGCTGCCCGGCCTGGCGGTGACCGTCCGGGAGGTGCCGCGCGGTGGCGCGCAGCTCGACCTCAACCTCCAACTGCGCGAGGTGGACGGCGAGTTCACCGGCACCGTGGAGTACGCGAGCGACCTGTTCAACCCGGCCACGGTGGAGCGGCTGATCGGGCACTGGCAGGCCCTGCTGGCCGCCGCCGTCGCGTCCCCCGGCACCCGGCTGTCCGCCCTGCCGATGCTGACCGAGGCGGAGCGCCACCGCGCCCTCGTCGAGTGGAACGACACCGCCCACGCCTACCCGCAGGCCGGGGCCTGTCTGCACGAGCTGTTCGAGGCCCGGCTGGCCCTCGCCCCGGAGGCACCGGCCGTCCTCCACGCCGACGGCGAGCTGAGCTACGCGGCGCTGGACGAACTCGCCGAGCGGATCGCCGGCCGGCTGGCCGGACTGGGCGTCGGCCCGGACACCACCGTCGGCGTCTGCCTGGCCAAGGGCCCGGCGCTGGTGGCCGCCGTGCTCGGCGTGCTCAAGGCCGGCGGCGCCTACCTGCCGCTGGACCCGGCCTACCCCGACCGGGAAGATCCACTCCAAACGGGCAAGTCCGCCCACAGCAGACAGGCTTGTCGAACGGGTTCTCGCCAAGTCAAGCTGCATCAGC
>NZ_JBEYVJ010000749.1:0-1980 GCF_040643935.1 Kitasatospora sp. NPDC047058
CCCGGCCTGCTCGTCCGACAGCAGCTCGGCGCCGTCCTCGCCGAGCCGGGCGAGGAAGCGCCGGGTGCGCTCATACCGCTGCCCCGCGAAGGTCAGCTCCCCGGCCAGGAACCGCGCGTAGCTGTCCTCCATCACCTCACGCCACAGCCCGACCACCGACGTCCCGAAGCGCCCCAGCAGCCCGGACTCCCCCAGATGGGCGAGGATCCCGGTCTCCTCCGACCCCGAGTAGTCGAGCAAGGTGTCGTCGACGTCGAAGAGCACACCCCTGATCCGCACGTTCCGCCCCTTCCCGCCACCGATGCGCCCGGCCGCCCGCTGTACGGACCCTACGCGACCACCGGCGCCGGCGAGTGCCGTAGGCTCGGCCTCCTGCCCCAGAGCGCTACGAGCGTTTTGATGTCGACGTCGCTGTCGGAGCGGGCCCGAACGGCCTCGCCATGCGGATGCCTGGGCCGAGGGCCCGGCGGGTGTTGCGGCGCAGGCAGTCCGTGAACTTCCAGGAGACCGACCGGCCGGCCGGGGACCCTTGGCCTCGCCGTCTACGTCGATCGCGGCTGGCTCGTTTCAGCTGGAGCGGAGGGCGTACTCGACCTTCCGCCTACCGAGCAGCGGGATCGTGCCCTGCCAGCCGCGCACCGTCACCTTCGCCCGCAAGGTCACCTGTAGGTCCTCGGGCACAGCCGCGTCCGAGAAGCGGGCCAGGACGCGCAGCTGACGGTCGACCCGCAGCGGGGCCACGCCGGCGCGCTGGAACGTCCACTTGGCCAACTGCATGTCCTTCCCGCTCGCCAGCAGCGTCGGGAAGTAGACGTCCTGCTCGCTGCTGCGTTCCAGAGCGGCCTCGGGGGCCAGCACGGTCACACTCGTGTCGAAGGAGAGCCCGGCGGTGCCCTTCCTGACCACCTTGACGGGCTGGTCCGAGACCTCGGAGCCCGGGATGAGGTCGAGCACCCGGCCGGGCCGGACGGACAGGCTCACGCTCAACCACTCCAGCTCGCACTCGGGATGCGGGTGCCCGACGCACAGCAGCGGAATGTCGAGCACCCTCGCGTCCTCGGAAGCGGCGGCGTCCGGCTCGATGGGCCCGAGGCTCAGGGTGAACCGGTTGGCCTTGGCCAGTAGGCGCACCTCCTCGTCGAGTACGGCGGGTCCCGCGGCACGCTCGCTCAGGGCCGCCTCATCCACCTCCAGGCCAAACTCGATGGGCGTCGGGCCTTCCTGCCACGCCGACTCGGCCGCTTCGCCGGATGCGTCCACCATTTCGCCTCTCATCTCGTTGAATTGATGTTCCGTCATATCACCACCGTCACATCCTGATACCACCCGGCGCGGGATCACGTCCAATCCCCCACGGCCACAAAGGGTCCCCAGTGGTAGAAGTGCTGTCGTGGGTTCGTCCCACCGGCCGAGCCGAGGGCGGCCCGGTGCAGGGCCAAGGGCGCACCCGCGCCGGCTCGCAACTCCTGGTGGAAGGCCATGAGCAGCTCGGCCGCGGAGTCGTCGGCGACCTGCCACTGGCTGACCACGACGCACGAGCTGCCGCCGAGGAGCAGGGCCCGGGTGAGGCCCACTGGTTCGTCCCCGGGTCGCTGCTCGTTGACGCCGGTCTCGCAACCGCTGAGCACCACCGTTCCGCAGGCGGTGGTCTGTTCGCCAAGTAGGGCGCGTGCGCGCAGTCGGCCGTCCGCGAGCTCCATGCCGCGCTCGAAGCCGTCCCCGGCGGACAGGAGGCCGTGGGCGGCGAGGTGCACCAGGCCGTCCTCGCGCAAGGCCGCGCGCACCCGGGCCAGCGTGACCTCCTCCCCCACCTCGGCGCGCAGGCCGAGGAGTTCGGCCACGGCCCGGGCCTCGTGCGCCGCGCGGGGCAGGTTGCCGCGCGGGTCGCCGAACACGGCTGCCCGTCCCCGTCGGGCGTCGGGTCGTCCGGGGGGTCGTACGGTGGCCCGGGCGGATCCGGGGATCCGGCCTCCTCGCCAC
>NZ_JBEYVJ010000750.1:0-1980 GCF_040643935.1 Kitasatospora sp. NPDC047058
GGCTCGCCGTCGCCGTCGCCGCCAACCTGCGTGCCCGCCGGGCCGGGATGACCTTCGCGGCCCGGCCTGCACCACCTCGTTCCGGCCCGGCCCAGGCCCCGACGCCCGCGGCCGTACCGATCCCGGCGCCGCCACCCTCCGGCCCCGTGCCCCGACCCCTACCCCGGGTCGCACAAGCCTCCGGCAGACAAGCCAGCCCGTTCGCGACAGATGGAATCATGATCATGAGCTCTGATGCGCAAGACGACGGCCTCCTCTCCTTCACCCAGGAGAGCCTCTGGCTGTTCCAGCACCTCGCCAGTCCGGACGAGCCCGCGTACAACGAGTCGCTCGCCTTCGAACTGACCGGCGCGGTCGATCCGGCCGCCGTGCGCACCGCCGTGCGGGCGGCCGTCGAGCGGCACGAGTCGCTGCGCACCGGCTACCGCACCGGCCCGGACGGCCGGCCGCGCGCGGAGGTCCTCGCCCCGGCCCCGGACGCTCCGGACGCCCTGCTCTTCGCCGACCTGCGCGCGCTCACGCCCGCCGAGGCCGGGGCCGAGGCCGACCGGCTCCTCGCCGACCACCACCACCGGCCGTTCGACCTCGGCGCGCCCCCGCTGCTGCGCGCCCTCCTGGTGGCGCTGCCCGACGACCGGTGGCTGTTCTCCCTGACGGCCCATCACATCGCCGTCGACGACTGGAGTCTGCGGCTCCTGCTGACCGGGATCGGCGAGGACGTGCGGGCGATCGCCGGAACCGGCGCCCCGCTGCCGCGCACCGCGCCGGCCGCCACCTTCCGGGACCACGTGCGCCGGAGCCGGGCCGCGTTCGAACGGGGCGAGTACGCCGAGCAGATCGAGGCCTGGCGGCAGTCCCTCGCGCACAGCCCGGACCTGCTCGGCATGCCGCTGGACCGGCCGCGTCCGGCCCGCCAGACCTTCCGCGGCAGCAGCCGCACGCTCACCGTCCCGCGCGCCGACGTGGAGCCGCTGCTGGAGGCCGCCCGGCGCAAGTGCCGGACGACCGCCTTCCCGGTCTTCCTGGCCGCCTACGCCGTCCTGCTCAACCGGTACACCGGACAGGACGGGTTCGCCATCGGCACCACCGTGCTGAACCGGCCGTCCGCCGAGGACCTGGACGTGGTCGGCTGCTACGTCAACACGCTGCCGCTCCACCTGCCGGTCGACCGCGACGCCGACACCTTCCGCGACCTGCTCGGCGCGGCCCAGGAGGCCACCGACCGGCTGCTCGACGACGGTGACGCCCCGTACCCGAAGGTGCTGGAGGCGCTCGGCGCCGAGCGGGCCGTCAACCACAACCCGGTCTTCCAGACCATGCTGACCCTCCTCGGCCCCCAGCCGGAGCTCGACCTCGGCTCCGGGGTGTCCGCCGCGTACCGCCCGGTGCGCCGGACGGCCGCCAAGTTCGACCTCATGCTCTACGTCGGGCAGACCGGGGACGACTACGAGTTCGAGATCGAGTTCAACACGGACCTGTTCGACCCGGCGACCGCCGAGCGGCTGCTCGGCAACTACGCCCGCCTCCTCAAGGCGCTCGCCACCGCCCTCGACGCCCCGGTCGGCAGGCCGTCGATGCTCGGCGAGGACGAGGAACGGCTGATCCTCGACGTCTGGAACGACACCGCCACCGCCTACCCGCCGGGCACGGTCGTCGACCTGATCGAGGAGCAGGTCCGCCGCACCCCGGACGCCACCGCCCTCGAGTACGGCGGGCAGCTGCTCACCTACGACCAGCTGAACCGCCGCGCCAACCAGGTCGCCCGGACCCTGCGCGCCCGGCTCGCCGGCGGCCCGGAGACCGGGGCCGGCCCGTTCATCGGCGTCTACATGGAGCGCTCGGTCGAGATGGTGGTCGCGCTGCTCGCGATCGTCAAGGCGGGCCACGCGTACGTGCCGATCGACCCGCGCCGGCCATCTCGACCCGGATCCGGGAGAGCAGCGGCTCGACCCGGGCGGTGCCGAGCATCGAGTAGTCGAC
>NZ_JBEYVJ010000751.1:0-1972 GCF_040643935.1 Kitasatospora sp. NPDC047058
CAGGTCGCGGCCGTGAGCGCCACGCGGCCCGCGGCCAGCCAGCCGGCGCGCGGGAAGGAGGAGGCGTCGGGCTGCCCCTGCCGCAGGTCGTGCGCGGGCCGGCGCGGCGGCGCCGCCCGGCGGGCGCGGGTGGGCGCGACCGGCGCGGCGCGGTCCGCCACAGTGGTGCCCGACCCCTGCCGTGCGGTGAGCCAGCCCTCGGCGACCAGCTCGGCGTAGGCGTCGGCGGCCGTGTTCCGGGCGATGCCGAGGTCGGCGGCGAGGGTGCGGTAGGGCGGCAGCCGGGTGCCGGGCGCGAGTCGGCCGCTGCGGATCGCCTCGCGCAGGGCGGCCATGAGCGCAGCACGGCGGCCCCCGGTGGCGGGCAGCTCGAGGTGCAGGTCGCTTCCGGACGTCGTGGTGGTGGCGGTGCCGGCCGGGGTCTCCGTCATGGTCACGAACTTTATCGTCGGACGGCCGCCCACTTCGGCGGCGGCCCCGGGACCGGCGCGTGCCGGTGTACGCCGGCCGGGTGACCGGGTTCCTGCATCGGTGGGCGATCGTGCCTGCATTCGGGTGGTCGTTCGGTCGGATTGTGTCGTGTCCTGCGTGTCGGCTGGCTATTCCTTCCGGCATGACCAACACCAGGAAGTACCTGATCGCCGCCGGCTTCAGCGCCGCGCTGGCCGTCCTCTCCGCCGGTCCCGCCTTCGCGGGTGACTGCGACCAGGACGCTCTCCGCGCCCCCGCCTCCGCGCTCAGCACCTCGGACGCGGGCTCCGACGCGGCGCTCGCCGCCGACGCGCTCGCCGCCAGCGCGCTCGCCGACGCCGCCCTGCTCGACGGCTCGCAGGCCGGGACGGTCTGCATCAACACCGGCAGCGCCACGGCCAGCGGCATAGTCACCGGCTCCCCGGGTGTGCTCTCCGGCAACCAGATCCAGATCCCGATCAACGCGCAGTTCAACATCTGCGGCAACAGCATCTCCATCCTGGGCTGACCGCACCCGCGCGTCCGTCGCGCACCTCCCCCTCCGAACCGTCCGATTCCCACCGACCCGAATGAAGGGCTGCGACCCCGGCTTCCGGCCGGGGTCGCAGCCCATCCGCCGTCTGCTGCCGCCGCAGGAAGACGGCTACGGCTACGGCTACGGCTACGGCTACGGCTACGGCTACGGCACCACGGTGACCGGCCAGCGCCCCGCCTTCACCAGGCGCACCGCCACCGAGCCGATCACCCGGTGCCCGGCCTGCTCCGAGACCCCGACGACGACGGCGTCCGCCCGCAGCTCGTCCGCCAGCCGCGCCAGCCCGGTGTACGGATCGCCGCGCACGGTGAGGAACCGCCAGTCCACCCGCCAGACGTCGCGCAGCCGGTGCTCGGCCTCGCGCAGGGCGCCCAGCAACTCCTCGGCGATCTCCCGGGTGGTCTCCTCGACCGCCGCACCCGCGAGGGCGGTGGCCGCGCCGAGCACGGGCTGCACGTACGCGACGGCGAGCGTCGCGTTCTGGCGGCGGGCGAGCCCGGCCGCGTAGGCGGTGGCCCGCCAGGAGGATTCCGAACCGTCCAGCCCCGCCAGGATCACCTTGGGCCCGTCGGTCCCCAGCTCGAACCCGGCCGGTGCGACCGCCGCCCCAGGCTCCTCGGCGCCGCCGACGGCCTCTGCATCGCTCTCGTTGCTCATGGCCCGAGGCTATGCCGCACACGCTGGGTGAGGATGCGGGGCACGGCGGGTGAGGGCTGTGGTGCGGGCCACCGCGGGCCCGGCCCCCATCCGGTGGTTCCTGCACCGCCCGCCGACCGGCCGTCACACCCCGTCGACGATGTGCGCGGCCTCACAGCACCGATCGTGTGGCGCGGACCACTTCCGGACGGTGTTCGATCTTGAAAAAGCGGACATATGCCTTCAAATCCACCCAATTCCTTGATCCTTACGGCCGGTAACACCACCCTGACGTGCCCAAACCTGCGAATCCTTGAAACCCCCACACCA
>NZ_JBEYVJ010000752.1:0-1971 GCF_040643935.1 Kitasatospora sp. NPDC047058
GTCACCCCCGAGCGGGGTGACCGGCCCTCGGCCGTGTCCGGTGCCGTGCCGGGAACCGGGGGGCCTCAGCCGGCGGCGGCGACGCCCGCCTCGCCCATGGCGCCGATCCGCCCGAGCAGGTCGACGATCCGCGACTGCACGTCCGCGCTGGTCGAGCGCTCGGCGAGGAAGAGCACCGCCTCGCCGGTGCGCAGCCGGGGCAGTTCGCGCGGGTCGAGGTCCACCGAGGTGTAGACGACCAGCGGGGTGCGGTGCAGCCGGTCGTTGGTGCGCAGCCAGTCCAGCAGGCCGACCCGGCGGCGGCGGATCTGGAACAGGTCCATCACCACCAGGTTGGGCTGCACGCTGCTGGCCCGGGAGACGGCGTCGTTCTCGTCCGCCGCGTGCTCGACGTGCATGCCGCGCCGTTCCAGGCTGCTGATCATCGCGGCGGCGATGTCCGGGTCGCCCTCGACCAGCAGGACGCGCGGCGCGTGGTGCTCGCCGTCGCGCGGGGCGAGCGCCCGCAGCAGGACGGCCGGGTCGGCGCCGTACGCGGCGTCCCGGGTGGCCTGGCCGAGGCCGGCGGTGACCAGGACCGGGATCCGGCTGTTCAGCGCGGCGGTGCGCAGCGACTGCAGCGCGGTCCGGGTGATCGGGCTGGTCAGCGGGTCGACGAAGAGCGCGGCGGGGAAGCCGGCGACCTGGGCGTCCACCTCCTCGCGGGAGCGGACGATCACCGGGTGGTAGCCGCGCTCCTCCAGCGCCTGCCTGGTGGCCGGGTCGGGCTCGGGCCAGACCAGCAGCCGGCGCGCGCCGCCGTCCCGGCCGGGGGCGGGCACGGCGTGCCCGTCGGGCTCGGGCCGGCCGGCGGCGGGCAGTTCGGCCACCGGGCGCGGGGCCTGCCGGGCCTCCTGCACGGCGGGCAGCTGCGGTGCGCCGGCCGGGACGGGCACACCGGCCGGGGCGGGAAGGGCGAGGGCCGGCGGTGCCTGCGGCGGAGCCGGGAAGGCCTCGCCGGGGCCGCCCTGGCCCGGCGCGGTGGCGGCGGCCTGGTCGCCCGGGATGCCGGGAGCGTGCAGCGGGCGCGGCGGAGCGAGCTCCGCCAGCCCGGTGCCGACCGGCTGCGGGGCGTCGCCCTGGCCGGGTGCGGCCGGGCCGTCCGCCGCGGCGGCGGGCAGCGCGGGCAGGGCCGGAAGTGCGGGGGTGGCGGCCGTGGGGGCGGCCGGTCCCTGGGCCTCGGTGCCGGGACCCGGCGGGACGGCGAGCCGGCGGCGGCGCCCGGTCGGTGCGGCGGCCGGTTCGGGCAGCGCGGGCGCGGGCCCGGCGGGCAGCGCGTGCTCCAGGCCGGGGTAGACGGTGCCGGGGTCGGGGACGCCGGGCAGCGCGAAGCCGCCGGAGGAGTCCTCGTTGGCCGGCAGCGCCCGACGGCGCCGGGACGGCTTCGGCTCCGGACCGCCGTCGGCCTCCCGGCCGGACTCGGGCGCGACCGGGGTGCCGCTCGCCGGGGTCCCGTCGACCGTGGTGCCGTCCGCGGGCGTCCCGCCCACCGGGATGCCGGCGGCCGGCGTGCCGTCGGCCGGTCCGGCCGGGGCTCCGGTGGCGGGGCCGAGCGCGAGCGGCCCGCGCCGGCCGGCCGCGTCCGCGGCGGCGCGCTGCTCCTCGGGGTGGCCGGCCCCGTCGTTCGGGCGGTCGGGGCCGTTCGGGCCGTCGACGCCGTCCGGCCCGTCGACCGGCACCGCGTAGGCGGTGCCGGACCGGCCGTCGTCCTTGCCCCACGGGTCGGTGGGCTGGGCCGTCGGGCCGCCGAGGCCCTGCCGCCCGTACGCGGGGTCGTTGCCGGTGCCGTGCCACTGCTCGGGAACGGCCCGCTCGACCCGGGCCGGTGCATGCGGCCACTGCTCGGCGGCGGTGTTCTCGCCGGTCGCGGCCCCGGCCGGCGCGGCCGGGAGGGCGTTCGGCGGGACGGGCGGCTGTTCGGGGGCCGGCCGG
>NZ_JBEYVJ010000753.1:0-1967 GCF_040643935.1 Kitasatospora sp. NPDC047058
TTCAGGCCCGAGGAGTCGCAGAAGCCCACTCCTGCGAGGTCGACCACCACCGTTCTGGGGCTCCGGTCGACGACGGTCCGCAGAGCCCGGGCGGCAGGATCCAGGGTCTCCACATCGAGATCGCCCGTGAGCGAGCAGACGTACGTCCCTCCATCGACGTCAGAAACCACCACGTCAAGACCCAGGCCCGGCAGCGCCGTTCCTGTCGTGCCGTCAAGTCCGCTGTCGGCCGTCATCGTTCCTCCACTGATTCCCCTCCGACTGTACGGAGTTCCCGCCCGCCGGGCCAACGTGCCTGCCCGCGCCGTGCCTGCTCCCGAGGCGGCGGAGCCCGACGCTTCAGGTCTGTTCCAGGCCTTCGCGCAGTCGGCGCAGGGCGCGGCTGATGAGCCGGGACACGTGCATCTGGGACATGCCGAGCCGAGCGCCGATCTGGGACTGCGTCAGGTCCTCGGTGAAGCGCATGGAGAGGATGAGCCGGTCGCGTTCCGGGAGTTCGGCGATCAGGGGTTTGAGGACGACCATGTCCTCGGTCAGCTCCAGCAGCGGGTCGTCCGCGCCGAGCCGGGCGGCCAGCGGGCCGGTGCCGTCCTCCTCGGCCCGGCCGCCGGCGTCGAGCGAACCGGCGACGTGTCCGTTGGCGGCGGCGAGCCCGTCGACGACCTCGTCCTCCCGCAGCGACAGGTGCTCGCCGAGCTCGGCCACCGTCGGCGCCCGGTCCAGCTGCTGGGTGAGCCGCTCCTGCGCGCGGGCGAGGGTGATGCGGAGCTCCTGGAGCCTGCGCGGCACGTGCACCGCCCAGGTGGTGTCGCGGAAGTGACGGCGGATCTCGCCGAGGACGGTCGGCATGGCGAAGCTGGTGAACTCCACGCCGTGGTCGGGGTCGAACCGGTCGATCGCCTTGATCAGGCCGACGGCGCCGGCCTGGATCAGGTCCTCCTGCGGTTCCCGGTGGGTGTCGAAACGCCGGACGGCGTACCGGACCAGCGAGACGTTCAGCTCGACCAGGGTGGACCGCACGTAGGAGTACTCGCGGGTGCCCTCCTCCAGGCCCGCCAGCCGGCGCAGCAGGACCCGGGTCAATGCGCGGGCGTCCTCCGGCGCCACCTCCCGGGGGTCGTCGATCGCGGCCAGCTCGGGCACGGCCGACGCGGTCGTGGCCGGCCCGTGCGTGGTCGGCTCGTGCACGGACGGGGGTGCGGGCGGCGGACTCCAGCCGGAGGCGCCCCCGGGCAGGGCGCCCCCGGTGGACGGGTGTGTGGAACGGAGGAGTTCATCACTGGGCGCAGCCACGGCGGTCCTTTCCTCGGTACGGGCCGGTCCGTCCCCCGGTACCCGCTTCCGGCGGTCCGATGCGTCCCGGTGACGTGGCGTTTTCGTGGAGAACCGCTGGTCGGCTCGTGGTGGGCCCGCGTACCGGACCCCGCGGAGGGCGGCGGAGGGCGTCCCCGGCCGCTCGGCGGGCGCCGCACATGGATTCCCCGGGGCCGGGCAGACGAGGGCGCGACAACACCGGAGAGCGCCACCAGGGAGGGCCCGCACGTGGACACCATCACGACCCGGACGACGATGCGCCTGATCACCGGAGCGGACACCGACACCTCCGTTCCGGTCGAGTACCGGTACGACAGCCGGCGTCCGCTGGAAGTCACCCTCGTCTTCGGCGGCACGGGCGCCGGCACCAGCTGGACGATCGGGCGGGAGCTCGTGGCCGAGGGCCTGACCCGCGGGGCCGGCGACGGGGACCTGCGGATCACCCCCGCCGGCCACGGCCACACCTTCATCGCCCTGTCGGACGGCGACGGGCACGTCGCCCTCTTAGCCGCCCCCACCGGCCGCCTCGCCGACTTCCTCGCACGCACCGAGCGGGCCGTGCCGTACGGCAGCGAGAGCGCCCACATCGACTGGGACGGCTGCATCGCCCGCCTGCTCGCCGAGGGCCCCGGCGCCCCGGGCGGCCACCGCCC
>NZ_JBEYVJ010000754.1:0-1947 GCF_040643935.1 Kitasatospora sp. NPDC047058
GAGCCGCGTTGCCCCACGCCATCGCCGACGTCGGCACGGCCACCGTGGCGGCGGCCGCCAGCACCGCGGTGACGGCGACCTTGCAGAGCGTTCCACGAACGGACATCTCATGACCTCCAGGTCATCGCTGCTCGTCTATCTGCCCGGATGGGCACTCCGCGCCCGGACCGGGCCTCGGAGGCACCCCGCGAAGGGGGCGCGCGAGCCACGTTTGCACACGAACGCTGACCGGTTCGATCCTCCCGCCACCGGGGCGGCCCGAACGGGTGACAGAGATCCCCCGCCCGGGCGAGCGGACAGCCTCAGACGGGAGGGGCGTCCAGCAGGGCGCGCGCGGCGGTGAGTTCGGCGGCGGCCGCCTCCTGGCCGGCCTCCAGGTACGCGTGGCTGCCGGGGCCGACCGGGATGCGGACCGGCAGCGGTCCGGGAGCGGCGACGATGCGCAGCACCAGCCGGGCGAAGTCCTCCGGCCGTCCGACCGTCGGCCCCTCGGCCATCGTGGCGAGCAGGCCGCGCATCGGATCGGTGAAGGACGCGTAGTGCGGCGAGCGGCCGGCGGCGTCGGTCAGCGAGGTGCCGTAGCGGGTCGCGTAGCCGCCCGGCTCGAGTGCCGCCACGCGGATGCCGAACGCCTCCGCCTCCGCGGCCAGCGCCTGCGTCATGCCTTCCAGCGCGTGCTTGCCGGTGACGTACGCGGCCAGCCCGGGGAAGGCCATCCGGCCGGCCAGCGACGAGACGTTGAGGATGGTCCCGGCGCCCTGCGTCCGCATCAATGGCAGGACCAGCCGGGCCAGCCGCCACGGGCCCACCACCAGGGTCTCCAGCTGGTCGCGCAGTTCACCGTCCGTCACCTCCTCCACCGCGCCGAACACGCCGTTGCCGGCGTTGTTGACCAGGACGTCCAGCCCGCCGAACAGGTCCACGGCCCGCGCCACCGCGGCCTCGCACTGCCCGCCGTCCCGGACGTCGAGCACCACCGGCACGATCCGGTCCGGGCTGGCCCGCACCAGCTCCTCCAGGTCCGCGGGTCTGCGCGCGGTGGCCACCACCCTGTCCCCGGCCTCGGCGGCGGCCGCCGCCAGCGCGTGCCCCAGGCCGGACGAGCAGCCGGTCACCAGCCAACGCCGTGTCATGCGTCCCCCTCGTGTCGGACGATCGTGCCCGCGGCCACCGTGCCAGCACCGGCCCCGCCCGACCAGGCCCCGCGCACCCGGTTCCCGGCGCACAGGCGCACCCGAGGTGGTGCGCCACCCGCCCGCACGCCTACCGGATCCGGTGTGCCCCGGCCTGGAGCAGGGTGCGGGCGAGGGCGCTCGGGCCGACGGGGATCAGGCCGGGATCAGGCCCGGCCGGCCGGCGAGGACGGCCCAGGAGGCAGTCGTCGTGACGGGCGACCGGCGGACGGCGATGCTGTCGACGGTACGGGCGTCGGTGCGCCAGCGCTCCCGGTCGACGTCCAGCCGCAGGTAGCCGCGGCGCGACCCGTCGAAGTAGCGTACGTGCGGGTTCTGGACCGGGTTGAACTCCTTGAGCGGCCCGTCGAACGCGGCGGGGAAGTCCGAACTGACGCTGGTCGCCGTGAACTCGACCGCGACGGGGGTGCCGGCCAGGTCGTCGCGGTCGATCCGCAGGTCACTGAACCAGGAGGAGTGGATGTCGCCGGCCAGGACGACCGGGTTGGCCACCGCGGCGTCGCGGAGGAAGCGCAGCAGCCGGGTGCGGGCCGGGTCGTAGCCGTCCCACTGGTCGAGGTTGGCGATCGGCGGCAGCGGGTGGGCGGGGTCCGCGAAATTCGGGAAGCGGATCTGGCTCATCATCACCTGCTGGGCGATGACGTTCCACCGGGCCGGGGAGGCGGTGAGCCCGCGCCGCAGCCACTGCTCCTGCTCCGCGCCGGCCAGCGTGCCGTCGGTGTTCGCCAGGCCGGCCGCCGGGCTGCCGCAGCCG
>NZ_JBEYVJ010000755.1:0-1945 GCF_040643935.1 Kitasatospora sp. NPDC047058
TGCGGGCCGAGGTCGCGGTCGTGCTGGGGCACGCCTCGGCCGACGCGGTCGAGGACCGGCGCGCGTTCAAGGACCTCGGCTTCGACTCGCTGACCGCCGTCGAGCTGCGCAACCGGCTCAACGCGGCGACCGGCATCCGGCTGCCCGCCACACTGGTGTTCGACTACCCCACCCCGGTCGTCCTCGCCGAGTTCCTGCGCGGCGAGCTGACCGGCAAGGTGGCGGACGCCGCCGCTCCGGTGGCCGCCGTGGCGGCCACCGCGGCGGACGAGCCGCTGGCGATCGTCGGCATGGCCTGCCGCTTCCCCGGGGGTGCGCGCACCCCCGAGGAGTTCTGGCAGCTGCTGGCCTCGGGCGGCGACGCCGTGGGCGCGTTCCCGACCGACCGCGGCTGGGACCTGGAGGGCTTCTACGACCCGGAGCGCGGCAACGCCGGGACGTCGTACACCCAGTCGGGCGCGTTCCTGCGGGACGCGGCGGAGTTCGACGCGGCGTTCTTCGGGATCAGCCCGCGCGAGGCACTGGCGATGGACCCGCAGCAGCGGCAGCTGCTGGAGACGTCCTGGGAGGCGCTGGAGCGGGCGGGCATCGACCCGGCCTCGCTGCGCGGCTCCGCGACCGGTGTGTTCGCCGGCGGGTTCGCCTCGGGCTACGGCTTCGGGGTGACGCTGGCGAGCCAGGGTGACTCCGGGGCCGAGGGCCACGTGATGACCGGCAACGCGACGAGCGTGCTGTCGGGCCGGGTGTCGTACGTGCTGGGCCTGGAGGGCCCGGCGGTCACGGTCGACACCGCGTGCTCCTCCTCGCTGGTCGCCCTGCACCTGGCCGCCCAGGCCGTGCGGTCGGGCGAGTGCTCGCTCGCCCTGGCCGGCGGTGTCACCGTGATGGCGACGCCGGGGACGTTCATCGACTTCTCGCGGCAGCAGGGTCTGGCGGCCGACGGCCGGTGCCGGGCGTTCTCCGAGGACGCCGACGGCACGGGCTGGGCCGAGGGCGCGGGCATGGTCGTGGTCGAGCGGCTGTCGGACGCGCGCCGCAACGGGCACACGGTGCTCGCGGTGCTGCGCGGTTCGGCCGTCAACCAGGACGGTGCGTCCAACGGCCTGACCGCCCCAAACGGCCCGTCCCAGCAGCGCGTCATCCGGGCGGCTCTCGCCAGCGGGCGGCTGACCGCCGCGGACGTGGACGTGGTGGAGGCGCACGGCACGGGCACCACGCTGGGCGACCCGATCGAGGCGCAGGCGCTGCTGGCCACCTACGGCCAGGAGCGTCCGGAGGACCGTCCGCTGTTCCTCGGCTCGGTGAAGTCCAACATCGGGCACACCCAGGCGGCGGCCGGTGTGGCGGGCGTGATCAAGATGATCCTCGCCCTGCAGCACGAGCGGCTGCCGCAGACGCTGCACGCCGAGGTGCCGTCCTCGCACGTGGACTGGGCGGCGGGTGAGGTGCGGCTGCTGACCGAGCAGGTGGCCTGGCCGGCCGACGGCCGGGTGCGGCGTGCGGGTGTGTCGGCGTTCGGCATGAGCGGCACCAACGCGCACGTCATCCTGGAGGAGGCCCCGGCCGCCGAGGCGGTCGCGGTGCCGGAGACGGCGCCGGTGGTGCCGGGGGCCGGCGCCTGGGTGGTCTCGGGCCGCTCGGCGGACGGTCTGACGGCCCAGGCGGGCCGGCTGCGGGAGTGGGTCGCGCAGCGGCCGGAGCTGGAGCCGGCGGACCTCGCCTGGTCGCTGGCGACCACGCGGTCGTCGTTCGAGCACCGGGCCGTCGTGCTCGGTGCCGGGCGCGACGAGCTGATGCCGGGTCTGCAGAGCCTGGCCGCCGGGGTCTCCTCCGGTTCCGTGGTGTCGGGTGTGGCGCGGGCCGGGGCCCGGGTGGGCCTGGTCTTCGCGGGCCAGGGTTCGCAGTGGACCGGCATGGGCCGGGGTCTGTACGAGGGCAGCCCGGT
>NZ_JBEYVJ010000756.1:0-1944 GCF_040643935.1 Kitasatospora sp. NPDC047058
GCTCGATCGGTCCGCGGGCCGCCCGGCGCCGCCGCGCGGCCAGCCGGGTGGCCAGCTTGCGCGCCAACGGGTGCACCGTGCGCCGTAGTTCGGCGAGCTGGTCGCGGCCGGCGGTGAGGAAGTCGATCCGGTCGGCGGTGGGTGCGACGGCCCGCTCGGCGATCCGCTCGGTGCCGCGCACCTCGGCCACCCGGCGGCGCGCCTCGGTGCCGACCATCGCGCGGAAGCCCTGGATGCGGCGGCGGATCTCGTCGGCGAGCAGCCGGTCGGAGACGTCGCCGGGGGTGTCGGGCGCCGGCCCGTCGCGCAGCGCCGCCAGCACGCGGGCCAGCAGCGTCTCGGGTGCGAGCCGGCCGAGCGTCTGGTGGGCGGACCAGCCGTCCGAGCCGGGGGCGGCGCCGGCGCCGTACCGGCCGAACGCGGCCACCGCCTCGCCGGCCAGCCGGGCCTGTGCCGCCCGGTCGTCGGCGGCCAGCGCGGCGGCGAGGCGCTCGCGGAGGTCCTCGCGCAGCGCCTCGGGATGCGCGGAACCGGGGGCGCCGTCGGCCCCGGCGGTCTCCGTCCCGTCCGCCGCCGCGGCGGTCCGGGCCGCCTCGGGTGCGCCGACACCGAGCGGGAAGTACAGGTCGAAGGCGGCGTCGTAGACGCCGCGCTGCCCCTCGGAGCGGAGCAGGGCGGCGGCCAGCCCGGCCCGCAGCTGCTCCCGGTCGGCGAGGCCGAGGACCTCCGTGACGGCGGCCGCGTCCACCGTCTCGGCCGGGCCGATCCGCAGGCCGTGGCCGCGCAGCGCCCGGACCAGACCGGTCAGCCGGGTGGCGACGTCGGCCCGTGCCGGGTCGGTGGGGGCGCTCATGCCAGGGTGAACTTCTGCGTGGCCCTGAGGACGTCGTCCTGGTGCTTGAGGATGACCCCGAGGGTGTCGCGGACCACCGTCTCGTCCAGGGTGTCCGCGCCGAGGGCGAGCAGCGTCCGCGCCCAGTCGATGGTCTCGGCCACCGAGGGCGCCTTGCGCAGCTCCATGGCCCGCAGCGCCCCGACCACCCGCACCAGCGACTCGGCCAGGGCGGCGTCCAGGCCGGGGACCTTGAGCCGGACGATCCGGCGCTCCAGCTCGGCGTCCGGGTAGTCGAGGTGGAGGAAGAGGCAGCGGCGGCGCAGCGCCTCGGAGAGGTCCCGGGTGGCGTTGGAGGTGAGCAGGACGAACGGCCGCCGGGTCGCGGTGATGGTGCCCAGCTCCGGGACGGTGACCTGGAAGTCGCTGAGCACCTCCAGCAGCAGCGCCTCCACCTCGACGTCGGCCTTGTCCATCTCGTCGATCAGCAGCACGGTCGGCTGGTCACCCCGGATGGCGGTCAGCAGCGGCCGGGTGAGCAGGAACTCCTCGCCGAAGATGTCGGTGCGGGCCTGGTCCCAGCCCTCGTCGCGGCCGGCGGTGATCCGCAGCAGCTGCTTGGCGTGGTTCCACTCGTAGAGCGCGCGGGCCTCGTCGATGCCCTCGTAGCACTGCAGCCGGACCAGCCGGGCCCGTCCGATCTCGGCCACCGCCTTGGCGAGTTCGGTCTTGCCGACCCCGGCCGGGCCCTCGACGAGCAGCGGCTTGCCGAGCCGGTCGGCGAGGAAGACGGTGGTGGCCACCGCGGTGGAGGCCAGGTAGCCGGTGCCGGCCAGTTGGGCGGCGGCATCCGCCGCCGACTCGAAGAACCCGGTGCCGTCGCCGCGCATGTGCTCCACTCCCCGTCCGCCTGGCCTGCCGTGCGTTGTGCTCCGCACCCTACCGGCCGGTCACTTCGCTGTCCCGGCCGTGGCCGGCGGACCTGCGGGCGGACGGGGACGCACCCGGCCGGGGCGGGACGGCGGGCGGCGGCCGACATTCTCGGCGAGGACGTCGGCCCGGTCGCCAAGTCCGTAGGGCAGATGCTCAAGACGGCGAGCGCGAAGGATGCC
>NZ_JBEYVJ010000757.1:0-1934 GCF_040643935.1 Kitasatospora sp. NPDC047058
CCGGGCGCCGACGCGGCCGACGCCCTGCGGCGGCGGCTCGCGGCGGTCTCCGGCACCGAGCGCGACCGGCTGCTGCTGGACCTCGTCCTCGCCCACGTCGCCGCCACGCTGGGGCACGCCTCGGCGGACGCGATCGACGCCGGCCGGCCGTTCACCGACGTCGGCTTCGACTCGCTGACCGCGGTGGAGCTGCGGAACCGCCTCAACGCCGAGACCGGCCTGCGGCTGCCCGCGACGCTGGTCTTCGACTACCCCACGCCGACCGCGCTCGCCGCGCTGCTGCGCGGGGAGCTGGCGGGCGACCTGCCCGCCGTCGCGGGACCCTCCGCACCCGTGGCCACCGGCGCCGCGGACGAGCCGATCGCGATCGTCGGCATGGCCTGCCGCTTCCCGGGCGGCGCGGCCAGCCCGGAGGAGCTCTGGCAGCTGCTGTCCTCGGGCTCGGACGCGATCGGCCCGTTCCCGCGGGACCGCGGCTGGGACCTGGAGAGCCTCTACCTGGAGGACCCGGACGCGGAGCGCCCGGGCGAGGCGTACGAGCAGGCCGGCGGGTTCGTCCAGGACGCCAGCGCCTTCGACGCCGGCTTCTTCGGGATCAGCCCGCGCGAGGCGCTGGCGATGGACCCGCAGCAGCGCCTGCTGCTGGAGACCTCCTGGGAGGCGTTCGAGCGGGCGGGCATCGACCCGGCTGCGCTGCGCGGCAGCCAGACCGGCGCCTTCGTCGGCGGCTACAGCTCCCGGTACGCCACCGACGTGCAGCTGGACGGCACCGAGGTCGTCGAGGGTCACCTGGTGACCGGGAACGCGACCAGCGTGCTCTCCGGCCGGCTGTCCTACACCTTCGGCCTGGAGGGCCCGGCCGTCACGGTCGACACGGCCTGCTCGTCGTCGCTGGTGGCGCTGCACATGGCCGTCCAGGCACTGCGGTTGGGCGAGTGCTCGCTCGCCCTCGCCGGCGGGGCCACGGTCACCGCCACCCCCGGCGTGTTCGTGTCCATGGCCAAGGCGGGCGGCGTGTCCGTGGACGGGCACTGCAAGTCCTTCGCCGCGGCGGCCGACGGTTCCGGCTTCGCCGAGGGCGCGGGCATGCTCGTCGTGGAGCGGCTGTCCGACGCGCAGCGCAACGGGCACAAGGTGCTCGCGGTGGTCCGCGGCTCCGCCGTCAACCAGGACGGTGCGTCGAACGGCCTGACGGCGCCGAACGGTCCGTCCCAGCAGCGCGTGATCCGGGCCGCCCTGGCCAACGCCCGCATGTCGTTCGCCGACGTGGACGTGGTGGAGGCGCACGGGTCGGCGACCAAGCTCGGGGACCCGATCGAGGCCCAGGCGCTGCTGGCGACGTACGGCCAGGAGCGCGCCGAGGGCCGGCCGTTGTGGCTGGGCTCGGTGAAGTCGAACATCGGGCACACCCAGGCGGCCGCCGGTGTGGCCGGTGTGATGAAGATGGTGCTGGCGCTGCAGAACGAGCAGCTGCCGCAGACGCTGCACGTGGACGAGCCGACCCCGCACGTGGACTGGTCGGCGGGCGAGGTGCGGCTGCTGACCGAGGCGGTGGCGTGGCCCGTCGGCGAGCACGTGCGCCGGGCCGGCGTGTCCGGGTTCGGCATGAGCGGCACCAACGTGCACGTCATCCTGGAGGAGGCCCCGGCCGCCGGGGACGCCGAGGTGCCGGAGACGGCGCCGGTCCCGGTGGTGACCGGGGCGGACGCCTGGCTGGTGTCGGGTCGAACGGCGGAGGGGCTGACGGCGCAGGCGGCGCGGCTGCGGGACTGGGTGTCCGGGCGGCCGGAGCTGGTGCCGGCGGAGGTGGCGTGGTCGCTGGCGGCGACGCGCTCGGTGTTCGAGCACCGGGCCGTGGTGGTCGGTGGTGGCCGTGAGGAGCTGCTGTCGGGGCTGGGTGGTTTGGCCTTCGGGACGCGTTCTGCTTCCGTGGT
>NZ_JBEYVJ010000758.1:0-1932 GCF_040643935.1 Kitasatospora sp. NPDC047058
CGGCGCGGTCCGCCGGCGCTGCCCGGGGGCCGGCGGGCGGTCAGTCCTCCGTACGGGCCCCGGCGTCGCCGGCGGGGCGGCCGGCGTAGCTCGCTCAGCCGCTCGTGCAGGGCGGCCGCCCCGGGCCGTTCGGCGGGCTCCTTGGCCAGGCAGGCCCCGATCAGCGGCGCGAGCGGCGGCGGCACGGCCGACAGGTCGGGCTCCTCGTGCACGACCCGGTAGAGCATCACCTCCGAGGAGGCCCCCGAACCGAACGGGGTGTCGCCGGTGAGCGCGTACGCCAGCGTGGCGCCGAACGCGAACACGTCCGTCGCCGGCGTCACGGCGGCGCCGCGCACCTGCTCGGGTGCCAGGAAGCCGGGGGAGCCGACCGCCGTGCCGACGTGGGTGAGCGTGCTGGCACCGCGCGACCAGGCGATGCCGAAGTCGATGATCCGCGGTCCGCGCGGCGAGAGCAGGATGTTGGACGGCTTGAGGTCCCGGTGGACGACGCCGGCCTCGTGCACCTTGACCAGGCCGTCGGCCAGCGCGGCACCGATCCGGGCCGCCTCCGGCCAGCTCATCGGGCCCTCGTCGCCGACCCGCTTGTACAGCGAGGGGCCGGGGACGTACGCGGTGGCGAGCCAGGGGCGGTCCGCCTCGATGTCGGAGCCGACCACCCGGGCCGTGCAGCCGCCCCGGATCCGGGAGGCCGCGGCGATCTCGCGGGCGAAGCGGGTGCGGAACTCGACGTCCTCGGCCAGCTCGGCGCGGATCAGCTTGAGCGCCACCCGCTGCCCGCGGCGGTCGGAGCCGAGGTACACGACGCCCATGCCGCCGGCCCCCAGCCGCCGGTGCAGGCGGTACGGCCCGACGATGCGGGGGTCCTCACGCCTCAGCCGCATCATCGCCATGTTCGTACCCCGTCAGCCTGTGGGTGAGGCCCCGTCGGTTGGGGCATCGTCAGTTCCTGTCTGGCACAGCTTACGGACTGCCCGCTGCGGTGTGCTGATACGCAACACCTCAACCCTCCGTGCGATAGTCCGATCTTGCACGGACCATCGGGCGACGGGGGCGCCGAAACGTTTCTCGGGGTCGGCTCTCAGGGTTCCCTCGGGGGTGCGGTCGAGAGCGTCTCCCCCTCCGGTAGTAGTCCCCGAGTCGTGGCGTCATCCTCCGGGATGCCCGCAGAACAATACGAGGGCATGACGCCCGGCTACCCCCTCACGCCATAGCGTTGTGCTCAGCGGTGGACGGGGAGCTCGTCCCCCGAGGTTATCCGTCCACCGCGTCCTCGCCGGCCGGTCACGGCACCGGCCGGACGGGCACGGGCACGGGCAGCGCACGGACCACGGCAGCACACGCATCAGGAGCAGGAGTAGGGGCATGGCACCGCAGCTCACGGGATCACCCCGCCGCCGTCGGCCGGCCTTCACCCAGCGCCAGGCCGCGGAGCCGACCAGGCACCCGGCGGTCGCGCTGGCGATGGCGCTGCCCTGCGCCGTGCTGCTGGTGATGCTCTTCGGCGGTTGGGAACAGATGGCGAACCAGGCCCAGGCCGTCGCCGACCTGATCACCCGCTGAGACCGGAGGGCGGGAGGACCGGACCGGCTGTCACAGCCGGCCACTGAACGGGCACTGAATCCCCTGGGGACGGGGAGCCGGTGCCGCCGGGGCAGGCCGCGCCCGCGATGACACGCGGACGGGCGAGAGCGGTGCGCAGAGCACCCCGGCAGGCGGAGATGCCGCGTACGGACGTCGGTGAGGGCGACCGTGCGCGGCTCTTCTGCTTCCGCTTCCGCCGTGGGCGCTTCCGGCCGCGCGCAGCGCGTCGCCGGCCTGAACAGCACAAAAGGCCGGGGCCGTGACCCTCACGGATCACGGCCCCGGCCGTTACTGTGCGCGATACTGGGATTGAACCAGTGACCCCTACCGTGTCAAGGTAGTGCTCTC
>NZ_JBEYVJ010000759.1:0-1906 GCF_040643935.1 Kitasatospora sp. NPDC047058
ACCACCCTGGCCCAGTTCGAGCAGGTCCTCGGCGACACCCACCGCGACACGCTGACCTGCCGCAACGGACTCATTTCCGCAAGGAGAGCAACAACCGACCCCGCCGGCTGAACCGGCGGGTCGACGACGTCCTGTGCTCTTACGGGCTCCGGGAGGGCAACACACAGCCGGGTGAAGGGGGGCAGGGATGGGCCGCAGCATCTCCCGGTGACCGCCGCTCCCGTCCGCGGGCACGGGCCCGGGCAGCCACAGCGGGCCCGACCGGACTCCTTCGCGGCGCAGTCCTGAGCGCACTCCAGGCACTCCGGCCGGTCCCAACCAGGCGGCCGGGATCAGGGCGCCGGACACCCGCTGGCGGGGCACGGCGCAGCATCGCACCCGCGGCAGGGCCGTGACGGCCCGGCTCCCAGCGGAAGGACACCGCGGGCGCCGGGCCGGAACGTCACCGCGACCGCAGGTCCAGGACGATGTCGCGGGGCAGGCCGTGGGTGCCGTGGAGGTAGTGGAAGTCCTCCTCGGTCAGCGGACCGCGGAAGCGCGGGCGGGAGAGCACCCGGCGGCCGCGCTCCAGGAGGCGGCCGAACCGGCGCTCCTCGTCGAGCAGCACCTGGCGCACCGAGTCCGGGTCCACGTCCTGGCGGAAGCGGTCCAGGGTGTGCCGGACCAGCTCGGCCGGCAGGTCGCCCAGTCCGCGCTGCGGGTCGTCCCGGTGGAGCACGGTGAGCACCCGGCGTACCAGGCGGCGCAGCACGTAGCCGCGGCCGGTGTTGGACGGGCGGACGCCGTCGCCGATGACGACGATGCCCGAGCGCAGGTGGTCGCAGACCAGCCGCAGGGACGGTTCGTCCAGCTGCCACAGGGGCGGGACGAGGCGGCGCCAGGGGTCGAAGACGTCGCACTCGAAGACCGACGAGCGACCCTGCAGCAGCGAGGAGAGCCGTTCCACGCCGAGCCCGGTGTCGATGTTGCACTGCGGGAGCGGGACGAGCGTGCCGTCGTCGAGGCGTCGGTGACGCATCATCACGTGGTTCCACACCTCGACCCAGCGGTCGTCCCGGGTGGGCGTGGACTGCGGCGGGGTGTCGCCGGTCCACAGGAAGATCTCCGAGTCCGGGCCGCACGGGCCGGTCGGCCCGTTGGACCACCAGTTGTCCTCCACCGTGAACTCGACCGGCACGCCGCGGTCCTGCCAGAGCTCCAGCGAGCCGGTGTCCGGGCCGACCTGGTCGTCGCCGCCGAAGACGGTGGCGTGGAGCAGGCCCGGATCGATGCCGAACCCGTCGGTGAGCAGGCCGTAGCCCCAGTCGAGACTCTGCGGGCCCTCGTAGTCGCCGAGGGACCAGGTGCCGAGCATCTCGAAGACGGTCAGGTGGGTGCGGTCGCCGACCTCGTCGAGGTCCGTGGTGCGCAGGCAGCGCTGGACGTTGACCAGCCTCCTGCCGAGCGGGTGCGGACGCCCTTCGAGGTGGGGCGTGAGGGGGTGCATGCCGGAGGTGGTGAACAGCACCGGGCCGCCGGGCGGGGGCAGCAGGGTCGAGCCGGTGATCCGGCGGTGGCCGCGCTCCTCGAAGTACTCGGTGAAGGTGCGGACGAGCTGGTCGGTGTTCATGGGGTGGCTCCTTCGCATGTGCCGGGGAAGGCACCGGACAACAGGTCCGTGCGGTCATCGGAACCGAGGAGGGAACGCCTCGAAGCCACCACCGGCGGACCGTTTCCGGTCGCCGGGGGGAGGGGGTACGTCAGGCGGCGGCAACCGGCGAGCTGGTCGCTCGCGCGGTCGCGGTGCTGGGGCCGGTGACGTTCATGGGGCCGAGGGTAGCGCGGCCGGCGCCTCCGGGGCACACGATTAACCGTCGGGGCATCCCGGCACTACCCGCCCCCGGGGTGCCCGGGCGGCTGACCCGGG
>NZ_JBEYVJ010000760.1:0-1899 GCF_040643935.1 Kitasatospora sp. NPDC047058
CCGCCGGCCGCGACCGCGCCGCCGCCCGCCGAACCCGAGCGCGAAACCCGGGAACTGGCCTCCCCGGCCGAGACCCTGCTGGCCCGGGTCGCCGAGGTGTGCCGGACCCGCCACCAGGGCGCCCAGATCCGCCCGGTCGCCGGCACCCCGCCGCAGCTCCTCGTCACCTGGACCGAGTCCGGCTTCGTCCGCCAGCAGCGGGTCGCCGCCTGCGTCGCCACCCCGGCCGCCGAGGACGTCGACCGCTTCGTCGACGCGGTGCACGCCGCCGGCACCGCCCCCGACGCCGAACTCGTGTACGACGGGCCTCCGCCGCCGCGCGACCTGCGCGACCGGGCCCGGCGCCGCGGTGTCCGGCTGCGCAGCTTCCTGGAGTTCCAGGGCCTGCTGGACCTGAGCGGCTACGTCGCCGCCCAGAGCGAGCGGCTCGGCACCGACGGCCAGTACCAGCCCGGCCTGTACCTGCCGCAGCGCTACCGCGACGCCGAGCGCCCCGGCGGCGCCGAACGCGAGGGCCTGGTGGACGAGATGCTCCGGCTGCTGGAGTCCGACCACGGCCGGTTCCTGCTGCTGCTCGGCGACTTCGGCCACGGCAAGACCTTCGCCCTGCGCGAGCTGGCCCGCCGCATCCCCGCCGAACTCCCGCACCTGACACCGCTGTTCATCGAACTCAGCGCACTCGACAAGGCGCACTCCTTCGACGGCCTGGTGGCCGCCCACCTGACCGCCCACGGCATCGACACCATCGACCTGCGGGCCTTCCGCTACATGCTCCGGCAGGGCCGCATCGTCCTGCTCTTCGACGGCTTCGACGAACTGCTCAACCGGGTCAGCTACGAGCGTGCCGCCGACCACCTCCAGGTGCTGCTGGACGCCGCCGTCGACAGCGCCAAGATCGTGGTCAGCAGCCGCACCCAGCACTTCAGCTCCCAGGAGCAGGTGCTCACCGCGCTCGGCGAACGGGTCGGCCTGCTCCCGCAGCGCCGCCTGCTCGCCGTCCAGGACTTCACCACCGCCCAGATCCGCGGCTACCTGGTCAACCGGTACGGCGACGAGACCGCCGCCGACCGCCGGATGCGGCTCCTGGAGGCCATCCCCGACCTGCTCGCGCTCTGCCGCAACCCGCGGCTGCTCAGCTTCGTCGCCGACCTCGACCACGACCGGCTGCGGGCGGTGGCCGGCGCCGGCCGGGCGCTCAGCGCCGCCGGCCTGTACCAGGAGGTCTTCACCGCCTGGCTGCGGTTCGAGGAGCAGCGCGGCCACGGCGGCCCGGGCGCCGCGCCCGGCCTCGGCCTGGACCAGCTCTGGGAGGCCGTCACCCTGCTCGCGCTGCGGCTCTGGGAGAGCGGCCGCAACGCGATGCCGTACGACGAACTGCTCGACATCGCCGGGGTGCTGAACGGCCTGGCGGAGACCAGGCTGCCCACCCCGCAGGTCGCCCACGCGGTCGGCTCGGGGTCGCTGCTGGTCCGCTCCGACGAGGGCATGTTCCAGTTCATCCACGGCTCGGTGGTCGAGTGGCTGGTCGCCCGGGCGGCGGCGGCCGGCCTCGGCGCGGGCGAGCCGGAGCTGCTCGCCCGGCGCCCGCTCAGCCGGCTGGCGGTCGAGTTCCTCTGCGACCTCGCCGACCACCAGGTCTGCCAGCGCTGGGCCCAGTCGGTGCTGGACGGCGGCGGCCCCGCCCCGGGCGCGGACGACACCGCGCGCGCCAACGCCGTCAAGGTGCTGGCCCGGCTGCGCGTCCCCGCGCACACCGACCTGCGCGGCGCCGCGCTGGCCGGCGAGGACCTCTCGCACCGTGACCTCTCCGGCGTCGACCTGACGCGCGCCGACCTCACCGACGCCCGGCTGCTCGGCGCCAACCTGGCGGGCGCCTCGCTGCGCGGCGCCCGCCTGGTC
>NZ_JBEYVJ010000761.1:0-1891 GCF_040643935.1 Kitasatospora sp. NPDC047058
CTCGGCTGCAACGGCATCGGTTCCTGGCGGCACAACCTCGCCAAGGACGGGATCTGGACCTGCGGCGGCTCTCCGATCGTCTCCGGGTACGTCCTCGTCAACTTCCTCAGCTACGGCTGCAACGGGGTCGGCGCCTGGCAGCACGCCATCGCGAAGGTCGGCCTGCGCACCTGCCCCGGATCGCCCATCCCGGCGGGCTTCCGCGCGACCACCTACTGGGCGGCCGGCTGCAACGGCCTCGGCTCCTGGTTCCTCGAAGCCGCCTGAAGCCGCCTGATGCGGAGGGCCCCTGTTCTGCGTCCGTAGCCGTCGGCCAGGCAACTCCTTCTCCTCGCGAGGGCGCCCGGTAGCCGAGTCCGTTGAGTCGGCTACCGGGCGTCGGGGCTGTCCGGCCCGGCCGTGGCTGCCTCCTGGCCCCTGTCGGAGGGTCCGGCGAGGAGACGTCGTCGCGTGTTCGCGGTCGAGCCCGGATGGGGCTCGCGCCGAGTGATCTGCGTGAGCCCGGCGGCCTCCGGCGGCCCGCTGGTCGGCAATTGGCATGATGGCTGGCGGCAGGTCTCAGGTGTCTCTTGAGGAGTGACTATGGTGTCCAGGACCGGAGCCGCTGAACGGGACGAATGGTCCTATTCGCCGGCTGTCGGCGTCGGACCGCTCCGGTTCGGTATGACCGTCGACGAAGTGGTCGAGGCGGCCGGGACAGTCGGTCGGACAAAGGTCAGTGATTGTGCACGGGACCACGCGATCTTCTCGCCGACCCGGAAGGTCGAAGTCCACCGTCGCGGGGTGGCTCCTTCACCGCCTGCCGTCACGGCCTACGTGAGCGAAGCCGCGGGGCTGTTCTGCATCGCTGCCGACGCCGTGCACGGCCCTCAAGTCGCCTACGACGGTCTCCCGCTGGTCGGGAGGGACCTGTCCGAGCTGGAGAGCGACGCCATCGCCTATGCCGAGGCGATGGACGTGCACTTCCGCTACACGCCCGAGGGCTACGCAGGACCGGATGATCCCGGGGTCGTCATGCGCGGGCAACTGGTCGGGCAGGTCCTCCGATCTCGTCCGTTGTTCATGGTGACGCGCGACGGCGCGAACACCGAGTGGGACTCGCTGCCCTACGAGGAGTACCTCGTCAACGGTCGGTCCACGGCCTGACTCATGACGAGAGACGGAGACTCCTGAACACGCCGGCTCACCGGTCGAGGCTCGTCGACACGTGTTCCTCCCGGTCTCGTCCCGCGGGCGACGCCCTCGCGCCGCCGACCAGGTGAGGGGAAGGGAGGAAGGGCCGGTGGACAGATGATGGACA
The DNA here is from genome assembly GCF_040643935.1 of Kitasatospora sp. NPDC047058. Taxonomy (NCBI): domain Bacteria; kingdom Bacillati; phylum Actinomycetota; class Actinomycetes; order Kitasatosporales; family Streptomycetaceae; genus Kitasatospora; species Kitasatospora sp. NPDC047058. The sequence goes on from NZ_JBEYVJ010000761.1 coordinate 1,301, forward strand.
GCCAGGTGGGGACGGTGACCGACCACGCGGCCGTCCGGGTCAGGACTGCCGTCGCAGCCAGGAGCCGAGGGTTGCGTAGTCGCCGTCGGTCAGGCCCCGGCGGGGGTCGACGCGGTGGAGCAGAGCGGGGGCCGGGTGGTGGGCGGCGACCCAGGTCCGGTCGGTGCCGGTGATCTCGTCGTCGGCCCAGGCGAACGGGCGGCCTGCTGCCCACGCGACGAGGGCGCGGGTCTTCCAGTGCAGTCCGTCGCGCTCGTCCTGGGCGTCGGTGGCGGACGGCTCCGGCCAGATCACGACGGCCAGCTGCGGCAGGCCGATCAGGGGGGCGATGCACTCGTTCGCGTCGCCCATCCAGGTCGTGGCCCAGACGACCTCGCACGGGAGCGCGGCCAGCCGCGGCCCGTGGGCGGGATCGATCCTGGCCAGGAGCGGATTCGCGTAGGTGCCGAGCAGCGCGTGGCCCGCCGCGTACGTCGGGTACTGCTGCGGCGCCGCGCCGAACGGGATGAGCGGGCCGTCGACGTCGAGGAACAGCAGCGGTCGCTGCGCAGAGCCGGTCACGGCAGCACGATAGCGACCAGCCTCCTGCAC